>JALSKR010000125.1 GCA_026988735.1 Sulfurimonas sp. | reverse complement strand
TTCTTCTGTGCTTAAACCAAGTGCACGATTTCCTTCATTTCTATTATAGTGTTCTATCCTATTTCCGACTGATTCTTTGACTTCCTCTAGACTTCCTCCATGTTTAAAATGATCTTGAATCTCTTTTAATAAAGCATCCACCCTGTTCCATCGAATCTCGGCATAATGCTCTGGATCCATTGCCTCTTTCATATCTGCTTTTATCTTTTCTGTCTCACGAGGCTTATGGTTTGAAAACATCAGGGCATAGCCTATACCTATAGTAGGCAAGGCATTGTGATCCATATAGATTGTACTGCTACTACCTTCTCTTCTTTGGAGCAAATCTGCCAATTTTTCATCGTAAATATCATTACGCATAAGTTTATAGTCCATCTTCTATTCCTTTTTTATTCTTTTCTCTCATGATACATACATCCATCCGCAGAATGATTACCTATACTGCTCCAATCCATAATCAATTCATTTTTTCTCGCGACATCTTTAACTGTAGGATCTGTAATTGCTGAAGGCGTACGATAAAAGTGTGCCTCGAACGTGTATCCTTTTCCTTTATATTCTAATATAGTATTTTCTGTAAAATATTCCCTAAATTGCATATGGGCATCATAATCCTCAACTGCCACTGTTTTATATTTCTTGAGGCTTGGATGATGAATCATGTAGTCACACAATTTTTTATCTAAAATATAAATCTTTGTTCCATGCCTGTCATTCCGTCCAAAAAGAAACTCTTTTTGCTTATCTCCATCAACATCACTGAGCCATAATGAAACACTATCTGCAGAACCATAAAAATGCTGTTTTCTGTACATCTCCCAACAGCTACCCATAGCCTTTTTAAGTTGTGTATTATTATAGTCTACTTTATCAAACATAGGCTTGACTACATGCATGTTTTGGAACAAAAAGAGATCTTTAAAAATGTGCATACATCTAGGAGATTCAGTATCTTTTTTTGTTTGCACTCTTCTATGTAAACTCTTTACAATATCCAACATATCCTTGGAAAACTCCTCTTGTATAACAAAAGATTTTTCTAGTATTTTGATTCTATTATGGTAGCTTTGCGACAGACAGGAAGGAGGATAATGTTTTTTTTGGCAGAGATTTCGTTTTTTTATCCATTTTTGTTGTGTCTCTTTAAGCTCAGGTGTAAGCAGATAAAAGCTTTTATAGAGTTGTTTTACATAATTGTCTAATTCACATAGGCTTGTATATTCACAAATCTCTGCCTCTACACTCTGTTTTTTTACATTTTTGCAGTCAAAAGAGGGTGTACAAATAGTTTTGTTTTCCTCACCCCACGCATAGAGACTTATACATAATAGCCATATTATTTTATATTTCATACTTTCCCTTATATCATTTTTGATTTATTATATCGCATCATGTGTAAAACTTGATGCTAAATTCAGGAAAATTAAATTCGTATCAACTTTGTAGGATTAATATGCTTAGAATTTTTCGTGGCTTGAAACAACAATTTGTTATTTACCTTTCCTACAACATATCCTTTTTTTATTTTTGAACCTACATGAATCGTTGGGGCGATTTTAGAGAGTCCTGCATAAACAGTATGCATTTTACCACTATGTGCTACCACTACGACTTTACCAAGCATACTGCTTTTTCCTGCAAAAACGACCTTTCCATTCAGCACATTTTTTACTTTTGCATCAGATACAGGGGCTTTAAGTGTAATAGATTCATTAAAAATTTTTATCTTGTATATTGGATCTACATAGGTACCAAACTTTTTAATCACACGTGCACCAGAAAGTGGTGAAATCGTTTTTCCACCCTTATAGGCATAAATTTTCGACTTCTTATATGAAGAGTTTACTTTTCTTACCTTTTCACTAGCTTTGTTCTCTTTCTTTTGTGCTACTTTCTCCTCTTTGGCTGCTTCTTTAGCTGCTTTTTGCGCTGCTTTTCTTGCCTCTTTTGTTTTTGCTAACTTCATTGCTGCTCTAGCTTTTCGTGCTTTTGCCCGTGCCAAAGCTTTTGCTTTACGTATTTTACGTAAACGCTCTTTTTCCAAACGAATCGCTTCACGTCTTGCTGCGGCTCGTCTACGGGCTGCCTCTACTTCTTTACTACGTAAGATATTGAGTTTTGCCAAAGTACTCTGCAAAGAAGTTTGTTTGTCTATTAAGTTTTGTAATTTAGCTTGATATTTATCTTCATCCTCATGAAGCCTCTTTACCAACTTCTCTTTTTGTGCTTTTTCTTCACGATATTGTTTACGTTTTTTTTCTATACGAGCCATGGCTTTTTTCGTTTTAGTATGCTGATATTTTATATTTTTTTTCGTACTTTT
>JALSKR010000124.1 GCA_026988735.1 Sulfurimonas sp. | reverse complement strand
ATAATTTTAGGCAGTGAAAAACTTTTGCAGGAAGAAAATATTTCCATAGAAGAGGTACAGGCAAAAGCAGATGCCATGCGTAATGATGCAAAAGGCATTATTTTTATGGCAATTGATGATAAATATTGCGCAATTATTGCTATAGAAGATCCTATAAAAGAGACTTCTGTTGAAGCAGTGCATACACTTGAAAAAGAAGGTATAACAGTTGTTATGCTCAGCGGAGACAATGAGTTTACTGCCAACGCAGTAGCTAAAAAACTCGGTATTTCAAAAGTCTATGCAAATGTTCTGCCTGACGGCAAAGCCGATGTTATCAAAGAACTCCAAAGCACCGGAGCACGTGTTGCAATGGCAGGTGACGGCATTAACGATGCCCCTGCACTCGCACAGGCTGATGTCGGTATTGCTATGGGAACAGGTACAGATGTGGCCATTGAAAGTGCGGGAGTTACTCTTATTAAAGGGGATTTGCTCGGTATTGTAAAAGTGCTGAGACTCTCCCGTGCCACAATGAAAAACATTAGACAAAATCTCTTTTTTGCTTTTGTCTATAACAGCGCCGGCGTTCCGATTGCCGCGGGTGTACTCTATCCGTTCTTTGGAATTGTACTCTCCCCTATCATCGCAGCAGCCGCAATGAGTTTCAGTTCTGTTTCTGTCATAGCAAACGCACTGCGTTTAAAAAATGTAAAACTGTAATCAGGAGGTATAATGAAAATTGTTTTACTGACGCTCAGCACTTTTGTACTCTTCATGAGTGCCTGCAACGATGAGAAAAAAGTTGCAAAATCTTCGGCACCGGGTATGAAATGCGGTGCTGGAAAATGTGGCAGTTCCATGAAATAGTTCTTAATCCAGAACTATTTTTTAATATTGCAATGAAGTTACATAAAAATTACATACATGTATAAACTTTTAGTTTGGTTACAGACAAAATTACGGAAAGAGAAAATAAGGAGAAAAAATCCGTCTGTAACCAAACAAAAAACTTATATACTTTAAAATAGTTCTTACAGCCTAATAAAAGACTGTATAAAACTAGCTTTAAAAAAAGATTCTTTAAAACTCAAGAGATGCAATTAAACGTAATATATGGTTATCAGCATCTCCATAAGAACCTACTATATTATTTGAACCTGGTACATATGTTTGATCTACATAAACATAAACAGCCTTCATGCTAATATCTTTATATTTTGTACTATAGATAAGATCGAACTCATTTAAATCCAAATCTTTGCCTAAAGCATTTGCTATATAACCCATAGAAGAAGGTCCCCCACTAAATGCATTAGGTTGAAGATATCCTGTGTTTGATCCCACTGTATAACTACCATATGAAGTTGCCAATGAACCTATACTACCCATCTTTAGACTAGCACCAATTTTAAATGCTGTCGTACCTGGCTGTGCTGCCACCATACCATCATTAAACACCGATGCTGTCGGAAGTTTTGTTTTCTTATAATTTGTTGCAAAATTTGCAACCGGTAAATTTCCTTCAGTAGTTTTTGATGCTGCTCCATAAATGGTTACTCCACCTATACCTGCTACTACTTTAACAGCTGTTGCGTACGTTGTTCCTGTCTTAGTCTGTCCATCACCAAATGTATCAGAGGCTATAGCATCTTTTAAGGCTCCAGTCGTGCCATTCCCCGCTCCAATTAGATTAAGCATTGGCTTTTTAAGAAACCCAAAAGTATCTGCCTTAATATCTGCTTGCAGCCAAAAAGCTTGAACAGAATCTGGTGCCAGATAGTACCATGCTTGAAGAGGTACATTTGAAATACTGTTGTTTTTAACACCTGCTACAAGCATTCCTGCTCGGCTGATATTTGTACCATTATAGTCATATTCCATAAAGCCATTAAATGTCTCTTCAACACCAAAAACCTGAGGAGCTTCTATAAAGTTATTAGTAGCTCCATTTCCTTTAGAAATCCACATCCCGATTAATTCTGTACCAGTAATATCTGTGTTTGTCACAGTCATAGCTTCAAAAGTATTTGAAACTGCATTCCATTTTTCAGTATAAACCATAGGCGTATTTAACTCCATACGTCCCATTTTAAATTTTGTATTTCCAGTTTTATAAATTCCATACATTTCACTAAACCAAAATGGAATTTTTTCAGAACCAGAGTCAGTTATAGCACCATTAAAATCAGGAGTAATGACGGCTTCACTGCCTGCTAAATATGAATTTGTCCCCATAGATGATGCACCCTGAACTGCTGCACCATAAGAAAAATGACCATTAACTTCTCCCGTTACTTTTAAGTGAGCACTTACACTCATCCATTCATTCATTTCTGCATTATTTGATGCTTGTCTTGTAAACCAACCTGCTTCACCATCTACTCCACCATGATTTAATGTTTGGTACCAAAGTTTAATACCACCTGAAGCTTTCATTTTATGCTCAGCTATTTTAAACTTTTTAGTTGGCTGACTAAGAGGTATACTATATATATCACTTGGATTATCTGAAGCAACCTCTGCCTCTATTGCATATACACTACTTGATAGCATTAACATTGCTATTGTACTCATTTGTATTCTTATACTTTTCATTTTTATTTTTCCTTTATATTTAATTATTTCTAGGTTATTCCTATACCATTAGGTTTTAAACATTTGTTGTTGCTTGTAAATTTTTCCCCTCTAGTTTTCCTTTTCCTCCCCCTTTTTTTAATATTGAATAATTTCTTTTGTATATTCATTCAATGTAACAGTTACAACATGCTCTTTAACCAATTTTTTTGCTTTTCTTTTCCCTCCATAAAACTTTTTCATTTCCAGCTTATAACGCTTAAAGTATTCATGAAATTTATCTGCTCCCAAAACAGCAGATGCCCATAAAGTATCATCTTCTGCTACTTCAATAATAATAGAAGCCAAAGGTTGTTCAGCAGGTCCGGCAACTTTTTCACATCCCTTTAAAGGATTAAAAGCAGAAAGGTGCGATGAACAAATTATTAAACCACCTTTTTGTTCACACGCCATAGTTGTTTTACCCCTTTGTAAATACTGTAAAAAACTATCCTCCGGCGTTGGATGTGCTAATTGATGAGAACAAATTGCAGAATATGCAACTATACTTCGTTGAGTGCCTACTCCTCCCTTCCATATATATTCTTCTCCATCTTCTGAAAAGAGTTTTACCTTTTGATGTGTTACAACACCTAAATCTAAAAGAATTGCAGGTGTTCCGACAAAAGGATAATTAAATACATAATTTACTTCTTTTTTCAAACTAGATGCTTTTAATGCCTCCCCATCAGCATTAATAAGTTGTACTTTTTCATATACTTCAAAAAGCCGACCATCATCAGCATACAACGAGCCTGTAATTGTTGATGGTAAAACAGCCATTGTAATACCACCGATACCTGTTATTTTTAAAAAATTTCTTCTATCCATGACTAGACTTTATCATTTATGAAAAAAGATCAGCTGTAATCCCTGAGTACCAATCACGAAGAGCTTTTGCTGTACCTGTTGAACGGAATTTTCCAGATGCAGCTCTTGGAACATGCCCTTTTCCTTTAATAGTTTTCCCCGTCCATGAAAAATCATGTGTAACCATAATGCCCTCCTCTGGATTATCTCCAACCATGGAGTAACAAACATTTCCGGCATGTATAACTTTCGTTTTTACCGGAAGAGAATATGATTTACCAGCTAATCGTGCTAAAATTTCACTTGCACACTGTTTTCCAGCCCACACAGCTGTTTGTCCACTTGGCGGTATGGCATGTCCAACAACATCACCTACTGCATATACATCTTTATCTGTAATCGTTTGAAAAGAACAACCATTCATTAAAACTTTATGAAAAGAATCTGATGTAGTTTTTAGTTGAGCCATTGCTATTACAGGATTTGATTTATTATTTGGCATAAGATTAAGTACTTCATACTTTATGCTTTTTTTAATTATTTTCTTTGTTTCAAAATCATCTTCAATATGTTGTGTGTACGAAATAATTTTATTCTTAGGATCCACATCATCAACTTTCGCATTTGGGATATATACAATTCTATCTTTATATAAGTCTCTAAAAGACTCCATAAATGCACCATATTTCGCAAACTTTTCTTTAGGATTAAGAATAATAACTTTCCCTTGAATGTCTTCCTTTTCCATATATGCTGCTATCATACATGCTCTTTCAAATGGGGCAGGAGGACAACGGAATTTACCATTTGGCACAGTAATTACAACATCTCCATCATCCATATTTGAAAGCATTCTCTCTAGTGCTACATGTTCTGAACCTGGAATTAAAGCAGCAGGTGCAGTTCTTTGTATCTCAGCTATTTTTTCTTTTGACCATGTCGGAAATTGACTTTCATAGTTATATGCAATACCAGGCGAAAGCACAAGAATTTCATATCCAATAATGCCTTTGGCTGTAGTTATGGTTTTATTTACACGGTCTATCCCAATAACTTCTGATTTACACATTTTATAACCATATTTTTCTACTGGTTGTGCATAATCAAACACAAATGTTCCCAAGTTCATGCCATCTAGTTTTCCCAGATACGTATTTGATACAGGACAAGACATAAAAGTATCTCTTTTCTCTATTACTAAAACATCTAAATTTTTATTTTTTTTCTTTAAGTTGTTAGCAACAGTTAAACCTCCAAAGCCACCACCTATAATCACTACAGTATGTTTTCCCAGCTTTTTATCACTACTTTGTATCTTAGATGGAGAAGCTTCAGCCTTGCTACAACCGCTTGTACCCCCTGTAATTGCTACTGATACAACACTGACAGCACCCATCTTCATTACATCTCTACGTGTAAAATTCATTTGCCTACTCCTACTTAAATTTTAAAAATCAAATGATAATGATTTCTATTACGAGTAGCATAGTAGGGTTTGAAATATAAATTAAAACTTTATTATAAAAATTAATTATTTTATTTTTATACTTTAAAAGATGTGATAATAACATTTTGTTATATTTATATATGTTATATGTATCACATTAATTTGATAAAATTAATTTTTCCCAATTACAGGGATACAAAATGTAAAATATTTTAAATAATCATAACTATATGTTATATCTTAGATTTTTCTTATGGTGGGAAGATTCGTAACAGTTTCTAGATATAAAAGTTCAAAGAAACATATACTTAAACACAATACATAGAGTAAGATAAACTATTTTACTCATAATTTATCTTCATATGTTAGGCATTTATAAAGGATAGAAAAGAAATTTGAGTCAAAGCTGTGGAAATATTAAATGAAGAGAAAAAGACAACTTAGTGGCAATACAGTCCTGCTGTAAAGACAGTCTTTACTCAAGAACTATTTTCTCCTTAAAAGAGACTATATGCGCATTCAGATGCAGTTTTTTATTTAACATTTTTTTAAAAGCTTTTTGACTTTTGAGTTCTCCATGTACCAAAAATACTTTTTTCAAATCCTGCATACTCTTGATCCATTCCAATATTCCATCTCTGTCGGCATGTGCGGAAAATCCGTTAATTGTGTGAATAGATGCCTTGACAACAATATCTTCTCCCAAAATATTTATCCATTTCGCACCCTCGACTATTTCTCGTCCCAAAGTTCCCTCAGCCTGAAATCCTACAAAAATTACGGCATTTCGTTTGTCCCAAATTCTGTGTTTAAAATGGTGTGTAATACGTCCGCCGTTACACATTCCGGCTCCTGCAATGATAATAGCGCGGCTCTTTATATCATTGATGCTTTTTGAAGCTTCCGGCGTCTCTGTACATGTAAGGAGATCAAACTTAAAAACGCTCCCATTATTTTGAAAGTTCTGCTGACATTTTTGCGTTAACTCTTGAACATAATTTTGATAGACAGCTGTCGCACGGGTTGCCATAGGCGAATCTAAAAAAACTTTACATTTAGGCAACTCTCCGTTTTCATACATATCTCGTAAAATACAAAGGAGTTCTTGTGTTCTTTCCAAAGCAAAAGAGGGGATAAGTACATTTCCATGGTTATTCAAAGTTTTTACAAGAACATCTTTAAACTCTTTGATTGTTCCGTCAATCGAGCGATGATCCCTGTCCCCATAGGTTGTTTCGACATAGAGGGTCTGTGTTTTGTCGCACTTGCTTAAATTTGGCATCACAAGACCGTTATCATTCCCGATGTCGCCTGAAAACACGATAGTATGCGAATCATTCTTGTCCATATAAGAGAGTTCTATAAATGCGGAACCTAAAATATGTCCGGCATTGCGGTAGACAAAACTGACACCTTCGCATAAGTCATAATATTTGTCATATTCAGGGTTCACCCACTCTATGCTTTGAAATGTTTTTTCCACATCCAAAGGCTGATAGAGTGGTTTTGAGAGTTTTTTTTCTCTTCCTTTACGTAGTGCTTTTCTATACTTTGTTTGAAAATCTTCACTCATTATTTTCACACTGTCCATCAAAATAATCTCTGCCAGATCCATTGTAGCGGCAGTCGCATAAATTTTCCCCTTAAAACCTTCTTTCACTAGTTTGGGAATCCGTCCGATATGATCAAGATGCGCATGTGTCACTAAAAGATAATCTATACTCGAGGGGTCAAAATAAAAAGCCTCTTCATTTTTCTCTTCATCTTCTCCCTGAAACATCCCGCAGTCTATCATAATCTTCACGCCACCAATTTTCAGCACATGACAGGAGCCTGTCACCTCTTTTGTTGCACCATATGATCTTACTGTTGCCATCATCAATCCTTTATAGAGAGTTTATTTATAAAGAGTTTACATGTAAAGATTATACGCCGATATTTCTTAAAAAAGGTACTACTCTTCTTTTCTTGGTACAAATTCCAAAACACTGGCATTGATACAAAACCGTTTGCGTCCATCAGGCAAAGGAAAAACATGCCCTAAGTGAATCCCGCTTTTTTTCGCGATGATTTCAATGCGTTTCATACCAAAACTGTTGTCCTCTTTTTGTACCGTCGCCCCGTCAACCGCTTTGTAAAAACTGAGCCATCCTGTTCCTGAGTTAAATCTGTCTCGTGTGTCAAACAAAACTTCACCACTCAACTTGTCTACAAAAACACCATCTGGCGTATGTTTAAATATATCATACTGTTTACAAAAACGGTTGTCGGTTCCCTGATTGAATGCCACCTTGTAACTCTCTGAGTCTTTTCCTAGTTTAAAGTCTCCCAGGGCCTTGTAAAACTCTTTTTTATTCATAAATCCGACATGAGCAGCTTTTTCTTTGCCATTTTCTATAAAAAGTACAGTAGGTGTTGCGTAGAGTTTTGTTTTTATGTCAAAGCCTTTGAGACTGCTGGCCAAAACCGTACGCATAGGTATATTGCCTTTGTATTTTTGTGCCACTTCTTTATCAAACTTTTCACAATAGGGGCAAAAGTTTGGGCTTTTAATCACCAAAATCTCTTTGCCTCCAAGCGGCATTACAGCTTTGTGCTTTGTTTTTTCTTTTTCAAATTTTACACCTGTTGCATGGTTCGGACAATATCCGTTGGGATTTTTTTCTAAATAATCTTGATGATAGGCTTCTGCCGTATAAAAATGCTGCAGCGGTTTTATCTCTGTAACTATCTTGCCGTAACCATGTTGCGTAAGCAGTTTTTGATACTCTTTTTTTGTTTCATACGCAATCTGTTTTTGTCTTGGTGTTGTATAAAAAATAGCACTTCGGTAATTGTTACCAATGTCATTTCCCTGACCATTTGCCTGTGTCGGGTCATGCAGTTCCCAAAAAGATTTGATGAGCGTTTTTGCATCTGTTTTACTGTTATCATAAACTACTTTTACAGACTCGGTATAGTTCACAATTTTTCTACCGTCTTTTGTGTAACGGTTTTTCAACACCTTTTTATAGGTAGGAGCGGCATAATTGCCTCCGGCATAACCGGACTCCGCATCTATCACACCTTTCATATGTTCAAAATGCTTCTCAACACCCCAAAAACATCCTGCTGCAAATACTATGGAAACTATCATATTTTATCCTTGTAATTCTTTTTTAATAACATCCGCCACACGAAAAGAGTTTGCATAAATACTCCATGTATAAGGAACACTCCCACCTGTCGGCATAAAAGAGGCATCTGCAACATACAGATTTTGTAAATCATGTGCCTTGCAGTTTTTGTCAAGTACCGATGTTTTTGCATCATTGCCAAATCGACATCCTCCTGCTACAAGGTTTGGAGGCGGTGCAGAAGAGATAGAGTAGCTAATCTCTTCACATCCGAGTTTTTCTAAAACTTTAACGGCCTTTTGTGCCAAATGCTCGCCCACTGCTAAATCATGTGGATGTCCATAGAGGTTTATAACTCCCACAGGCACACCGTATTTGTCTTTGACCTTCTCATCAACACCTACAAAACATTTATCTGTAGGCAACCAGTCATTAAAAACTTCAAAGGTAAGCACTCTTGAAGTTGTCAGTCGTTTGTGCAGTTTTTCTTTGAGCTTTTCACCCCAGAGAAGGTTCCCGTTTTCATCATACACTTCACGCATCACACGCGAAATAATATTTTGATGCTCGAACAAAAAGTCTATTGTGCCGCCTTTGTATTGCTTTGTTTCTTTTTCATACGCATACCAGTCCTGTAAAGAGCGATTAAAAAATACACCGACCTCCATCAGCTCTTTTTGCTGCTGTGGTGTCAGTTTTTCAAAAACAAACCGTCCACTGCCGCTGCCACCAGCTGAAAATATCAGGTTTTTCCCGACTTCACCGCTGGAATTTGCCAAACCGTTTGGAAAATATCTGTTTTTAGAATTGAGCAACAGTCGTGAAGTCTCAATCGCCTGTGCCGCTACAACGAATATTTTCGCCTGTACAGAGTGTCTGATACCTTTTTTTGTATAGTAATATGCCCGTGTTACTTTTTTGTCATCACTTTCCAGTCTGTAGACAAAGGCATCTGTAATGATTTTTGCAGAACATTTTTGAAGCAGTGCAGCACGCCCGCTCCCTTTTGCCCCACTTGCACAGCCGTAACTCCCACAAAAGTTAGAGTAGTAACAACCGTTACGCCCGAGGGCATTTTGTGACAAAATTGCGCGAGGTGTCGGAATCGCTTCATATCCCAACGCTTTACATGTACGGTCAAACCATTGTACTGCACCGTTTGTTTGCAGCTCCGGATAGGGCAAATCTTCACTTGAGCGTGGTTCAAGATGCTTATGCTTGACAATCTTGCCGCTCACACCCACAACTTTTTCGACCTTGTCATAGTACGGCTCAAGCTCTTCATAGCTGATCGGCCAGTCAACGACATTTGCTCCTTTGATTACACCATAGACACTTTTGAGTTTAAAATCATTGGGTTTGAGCCTGTGAAAGTAGCCGCTCATCAGATTTGATGAACCGCCGACCATAGAGCCGTTCCAAAAACTCCAGCCGGATTCTTCACCGTCATAACGCGTAAATGTCCCGTCTGCTTGATACTCATTTATAATGTGTTTTTGCTCACTCAAAGGCGGTGTAAACATATCACGCCGCGTAACACCGATTTCATCTTTGGTAAAATCATCTTCTGTGTAATTTGCACCTTTTTCCAAAACCACAACATCAAATCCTGCATTTGCAAGTTCATAGGCTATGGGTGAGCCACCTGCTCCACTGCCGATTATACATACATCAACCATTACTCTTATCCATTACATGTAAGCTTTTTGCGGTCTGGGTTGTCCGCCTTGAAAATTGAGCCATTGCCATCCTGCTTCTTTGTTGTTTCCGCCATATACAGGGTCACCAAGCATCGCTTCAAACATATAGTTCATCACATCATACACAAAACTCTCTCCCCATTCTGTCTTGCTTACATGTAAAAGAAGAGCCTCTCTTTGTGCCAAAGAAAGCTTTGTATACTCTTTTTTATACTGACTTAGAGCCTCTTCATTCAGCCATTTTACACCGTTTTTTAAAAAAGTTTTATCTGCCTCACTAATGCGGGAATGATGAAAAACTCTTTGCATATACAAAGCTGTGTCAATGCCCAGTTCTTGAGCATAAGGAAACAGGTCATGATGCAAAATAGCAAATGTTTTTATGGGAGTTGTTACCCCAAACAAAGAGCATCCGTCCATTAAAAAAACAGCACTTGAGAGAAAGCCTGCTTTTAAGAAGTTTCTACGAGAAAAGGTCATCAAAAAAATCTGTGTCTCCTTTGCTTGAGTTATTACAACTATTATACTGAAAATTTGTGCAACAATTGTGCAATAATTACTTGTTTTTTAATCTAGCACAGCTTCTTTAAAATAATGTGCAACATTCATATAGGTTTTGCCGGTGGTATCTCTAAAAATGAGATGTTCCTGACCTAACTTAGATATGTGATTTAAGCCCATTATCGCAAGAAGATTTCTTATACCCGAAAGTAATTGCCCATGGTATGAGGCAATATTATTTGCTTTTTTCTCTATCAGAAATGATGCTCTTTTTTGTTTGTCCTGTGTTGCCAAACCAACCGGGCACGCACGACCGTGTGCACCGGAGCATTCACGAGCACGTATACATCCTGCACTCATCATAAATGCTCTTGCTATAGCGACATAATCAGCACCTAATCCAAAAAGAACAATAGCATCATCTGGGGTCAGCACCTTCTCACTCGCAATGAGTTTGAGTTTTTCACGTACGCCTACTCTTTTTAATCCACTGTCTGCAATATAGAGGGCTTTTGTTATTGTCATTCCAACACTCATCATCATCTCCAGCGGCGCAGCACCGCTTCCCCCGTCACCACCATCAATAGTTATAAAATCAGGATAAGCATTTGAATCTGCATCTATACGTTTTTTAACAAGAGTTGCATACTCATCAAAACTCTCTTGCGAAGAGATGACAATTTTTACCCCAACTGGTTTTTGGGACAACTCTTTGAGTCTGCCTATAAAATCAAAAAGTTCTTCTATACTGTGGGCAAAAGGAAACTGATTTGGAGAAAACAGATCTTTATTCGGCTCAACTCCGCGATAATAGGCTATCTCTTCACTTACCTTAGAGGCAAGTAGTTTGCCGCCCGTCTGCTTTGCGCCCTGTGCCATTTTTATCTCTGTCATTTTACAAAAACGCATCGTTTTTTGGTAGCGTTCTTCACAAAACTGTCCTTCTGTGTCACGCACGCCATACAAACCACTTCCCATTTGAAAAATAATATCCGGCATATCATCAGGTACATTTTTTGGAAAAGTCGCCATAGGAGCATCCCAGTTCACCCGGTAAAAGACTAATTCGGTTTTATCAAAAAGATAACTGTCAGGAGCTGTAGTTGTCACAACCATATGTTTATACACACTTTGTGCAGTAGCAGCATTGGTGAAAAACTTTACAAGCTTATAGATATTTTTTGCAAAAAACGTTCCCTCTTGCACTTGAAAAAATTTGCACTCCCGTGTATATTTATGGGTATACAAAAAGTTAGAGGTGAGGCTTCCCTCTCCTGTATTTATAGGAAATTTTCCAAGATATGCCCCTTTTGTAAAGGCTCGTGTACCCTCGGGAGAAATAGCACCGTCACTCATAGCACTTCGCCCAAGAATAGATTTTGTTGTAAAAGGCTTGGGAGAATTTTCTCCAAAAGTGACAGAAAAATCATCACTCACATCTTGCGTATTGAGTACACAGTTGGCATTTTTTATACCGAGTCTTGCACTTTGCTGTGGTTGACCGGGGGAAAAAGAGGCATAGGCTGATTTACGTTCAGCTGCATCATACACCCATTTTACTTTATCAAATGATTCATAAAATTTTTCATCACCAAAATACTGACGCATCGGATCACGAAGTGCATAAAACACATAACGCATCCGTCCGATTAACGGATAGTTGATAAGCAGTTGATTTTCTCTTTGAATGTACCTGTCATATATAAAGACAACAACAGATGCAACTACAAAAAGAATAAAAGATGATTTGAGTAAAAACATCAATATCGGAAAATTTATCTCTCCAATTTCATGTGTAAACTTAAGTAGTGAGTCCATTTTTTAATTTTTTTCTCCAAAAATAAGTCTGTCTAGTGAAAATTTTCCTGCACCGTGAGACAGAAATATCAATAAAAATGCCATATAATAAAGAGGGATCTCAAAACCATTGTCTCCTGCAGAAAAACCGTTATGCAGATGTACTGTCACTATGGCAACTATCATTATTATAATCATAGGGATAGAGATGATTCTGACAAAAAGTCCTAAAGTCAGTAAAACAACACCTGTTATTTCTGTACCTGCAGCCATATAAGCATTCAGTGTCGGAAAAGGGATACCCATAGACCCAAACCATTCGGCAACCGATTTCATATCTTGCCACTTCATCATAGCAGGTTCATAAAAGCCATATGCCACCAACAACCTTGCAAAGAGTAAGCTAAATGATTGTAAATACTCACCTAAACGTGAAAATTCAAGATATATTTTTTTGATACCCATAATAAACTCCTTAAGTTCTATTAAGTTATTATATCTCTAGTTTGTGTAGTAA
The DNA here is from genome assembly GCA_026988735.1 of Sulfurimonas sp. Taxonomy (GTDB): domain Bacteria; phylum Campylobacterota; class Campylobacteria; order Campylobacterales; family Sulfurimonadaceae; genus Sulfurimonas. The sequence continues at coordinate 3,512 of JALSKR010000124.1, read as the reverse complement.
GTGTGTACTGCATCATATAATTGATTATTCTTGTCAGGCACTTAAGTCAAGAAAAAAGTAGTAAAGAGAAATGATTTTTATAGAGGATAGAATAAGGTTAAGACAGCAACAGAGAAAAGTCTCTGTTACATGTAAAGAGGATTAGTTGCTTCCGCACTTTCCTTTACCGCACTTCATAGCCTTCTTTTTCTTCATTTCTTTCATTTTCGCACCACACTTCATGTCGCCTTTTTTCATCTCTTTCATTTTCGCACCACATTTCATGCCGTCTTTTTTCATTGGTTTTTCCATTGAAGAACCACATTTACCTGCACCACACTTCATGTCACCAGCACTTAGTGATACTGCACCCATTCCTGTAAATAAAGCTGCTCCTAAAAGTAGCGCCGTAAGATTTAACTTTTTCATTCTCTTATCCTTTAATTTAAGTTAGAACAATTGTAACATAAAATAAGTTTTCTTTATGTGACAACTGTTACATTACAAAAATTATACATTTTAAGTGTGTAGTATTTGTGTAATATCATCTTTAGTGTATAATTTTACTTAAGTAAGAGACCATAAACATACAAAAGGCATTATTTTTGATTTCAGACAACACAACACTTAAAGAAGAGTTCAAAATATTTTATAAAGAACATCCAAGCAAAAACTTTGAAGATTTGGTAGAAAAATTTGCCATCTTCGGCGGTGTGGGCTGGGGTGATATAGATACATCCAAACCCGCATATGAACTTATAGAAAAATTAATACTCAATGACTACCATTATATCCGCAATGATGTCAGTGACCTTACTGGTGGCGCACCGCTGTACCATGCACTGCTGAGTGCCATTGCCATGGGTGATGGCAAAACACATGCAAGCTACAAGCGTGCAAAACTTGAAAAAGAGGTCGCAGACAAAGCGGTTATAGAGCTTGTAGAGAGAGGCATCATCCGAGTTGAGAAACCGAAAAAAGAGTTTACCTCATGGAGTGATGATGAAAAAATTGATAACAAACTCTACTTTACAACACCTTTTTTACGATTTTGGTTTGCTTTTGTCTCTCCGCTTTTTAAAGGCATTCGCGACGGTGACTACTCTGAGGTAAAAAAACGCTGGCAAAACAGAGAGGCAGAGTTTAGCAACCTCATCTTTACACAACTCTCCCATGAACTGCTCAAAGAAAACTTTGCAAAAGAAGACCCAATAGTAGAGATCTCAAGCTACTGGGACAAGAATGCAGAATTTGACATCTTTGCCAAAACTGACTCTGGAAAAACAATCCTCGGCAGTACAAAATATACAAATGCCAAAATCAAAAAAAGTGAACTGACACGCCTGCAAGAGCTTGCTAAAAAAGCAAATATTGATGCAGATATATTTGTCATTGGCTCAAAGAAAGGTTTTTCCAGTGAACTCAAAGCCTTAAAAGGCAAAAACCTGCGCCTTTTTACAATTAAAAATTTTGCAAAACTGGTAGAGTAATCATGGCAAAAAAGATTTTACTGCTTCACGGCTGGGGCGGAAGTGATTTTCCTCACTGGCAAAGCTGGCTTGCCGGTGAGATTGCCAAAGATTACGGTTGCGTCAATTTTTTGAAGTTCTCAAATTTTAATACGCCAAAACTGGATGTCTGGATGCAAGAACTCCTTGTAGCTCTTGAAGATTTCAAACCTGACATCGTTATCTGTCACTCGTTGGCAAATACCCTCTGGTTTCACGCCTGCAACACCCAAAAAATACCACAAATAAAGAAGCTCTACCTTGTTGCTCCACCGAGCCTTACATGTAAAGTAAAAGAGTTAGCGGAATTTTTTCCCCTAGATGTTCCCCAAAGACTTTATGCACAAGAGACACTGCTCATCACCTCAACAAATGACCCTTATATGTCTACAGATGAAGCACAAAACCTCCAAGAGCGGTTACATGTAAAGATGAAAGTTTTAGAAAATGCTGGACATATCAATGCCCAGAGTGGTTATGGAGAGTGGAACTGGATGTGGCAAGAGGTTATTTCATGATCCAGCTCATAAATATTGCAAAATCTTTTACAACACAAGAGCTGTTTAGCAACCTAAACCTCAAACTCAACTCAAGCAACCGTCTTGGACTTGTCGGACGCAACGGAAGCGGAAAATCTACGCTTTTTAAAATAATCACAGGCGAAGAGCATCCAGATGAAGGCGAAGTTAGCATCCCTAAAAACTACCGTATCGGCACACTTAAACAGCATCTGAGTTTTAGTGCAAAAACACTCAAAGAAGAGGCTGCTCTAGCTCTAAGCCAAGAGATGCAGTATGATACCTACAGAGTTGAAAAAATCCTCTTTGGACTTGGCTTTAGTGCAGAGGATTTAAACAAAGACCCACTCTCCTTTTCAGGTGGCTACCAGATACGCATCAATCTTGCAAAGCTTTTGGTCACAGAACCAAATCTTCTACTCCTTGATGAACCAACCAACTATCTTGACATCGTCTCCCTGCGTTGGCTACAGAGATTTTTAAGAAGTTTTGACGGTGAAGTCATACTCATCACTCACGACAGAAACTTTATGGATGGTGTTTGCACGCACACAGCGGGGATAGTACGAAAAAATATCAAAATGGTCGAGGGCGATACACACAAGTTTTATGCCCAACTCCAAGCAGATGATGCACTCCACCAAAAACAAAAACTTTCCCAAGACAAAAAGGTAAAAGAGCTTGAAGAGTTCATAGCCAAGAATAAAGCCCGTGCCTCTACGGCTTCGCTTGCACAGTCCAAGGTAAAACAGCTCCAAAAAATGGATAGACTTGAAGATTTAAACACAGATGCTTCACTGAGCTTTAACTTTAACTACAAAGATACCCCTGCAAAAGTCCTGCTTGATGTCAAAAATCTAAGTTTTGGCTACAATCCTGATGCCCCGCTTTTTCAAAACATTTCATTTACACTGGCAAAAGGCGAAACACTCGGCATCATCGGAAAGAACGGAAAAGGAAAATCAACCCTTTTAAACACCCTTGCAGGTGAACTCCAACCAAACCAAGGCGAAATAAATTTTAATGCCTCCACAGAATTTGCCCATTTCGGGCAAACAAATATAGCGCATCTCAGTCCCGACAACACCATTATGGATGAGATTTACAATGCAAATGCCAAACTCAGTGAAGCAAATGTAAGAAGTATTTGTGGGGCGATGATGTTTAGCGGAGAAAGAGCTGAGAAAAAAATCTCTTTACTTTCTGGTGGAGAAAAAAGCCGTGTCATGCTTGGACAGATTATAGCCAAAGATGTCAATCTCCTACTTTTGGATGAACCGACAAATCACCTTGATATGCAAAGTATCGAAGCGCTTACAAATGCCATAAACAACTTCAAAGGCTCAAGTATTATCGTTACCCACTCCGAAGAGTTGTTGCGTCGGGTATGTGACCGGCTTATCATTTTTGCCAAAGAGGGTGCAGAGTATTTTGACGGAAGCTATGATGATTTTTTACAAAAAATAGGCTGGGATGAGGAAGAAGAGACACAAAAAGAGAAAAAAGC
>JALSKR010000123.1 GCA_026988735.1 Sulfurimonas sp. | reverse complement strand
GCAAGTTCAACCGCATCATCTATTGTTACATGTAAGTGTGATGCCAGATAATTATTTAAATCTTCTCCTTCAAAAAGTTGCATAACATAGTATCGGGCACTTCTATTTTTTGGAATGACAGCCTTTGGAAAAAACTTTGCTTTGAGGCGTTTGGCATTCCATGCTTCTTTGACAAACAGATCTAAAATCTGATTGTCTTCTTTTGCTTCAATTGGTGCAAACTTCATAACGTATTGTTTTGTTTTTTTGCTTACAAGCCAAGTCCTTTCATTCTGTATGAGAGGCTTTTCAAGTGTATAACCATCTATAGTTTGACCTGCTTTGAGTGATCGTGGAATATCCAGTTTTTGCTGTTTGAGTATCTCTATCTCATCAGCATGCAGTACCTCTAAAACGACTGCTGTTGTATCATCCGGAAGGTGGTCGTTTGTCCGTTTACTTGCCTCTTTGACAAGAGCAATAGCCCCTTTTGCAATATTGCTTTTTATTTCATCTTTTGAAAGTATGTTATACAAACCATCACTGCAAAGAAGAATTTTGTCATTTTTTTGAACAATGTTTTCAAAATAGTAAGGTGCTACATCTTCACTGATACCGACAGCCTGTGTAAGGACATTTTCATATCCCTCTTCTTGCATGGCATGGTCAGATGAAAGCTGTGTTAATGAATCATCTCTGAGCAGATAAACTCTGCTGTCTCCAACATTGGCGCCGTAAAGTCTGTTTCCCGCTATTACAACTATAGTGAGAGTAGTGACAAGTTCACTGCGCTCATAATTGATTTGTGATTCTTTATAAAGAATTGTATTTATGGAGTTGATAAAAGTTTTTATTGATTTTTCGATTGACCATGTTTTTGGACGAATCTTAAAATTGTTTATAAGGTAGGAAGTAACTCTTTTTGCCGCTTCAGCACCTTCTTCGGCACTGCCGACTCCATCACAGACTATGGCAACACTCAAGTCACCGATAGTTTTGATGTCGTAAAAATCATCACCTGTTAGTTCTTTTCGTTTTGCAAGTGTGAACCCAGAAGTTTTAATATTGCTTTTATTCATATCACACCTTAGTAAATTTTCTATATATTTACAATGAATAAAGATTAATCTTTATTCATTGTAATATTTATGTTCTATTTTGTAACAAATTTATAATCTAAACCAACCCAGATTTTTTGGATATCATTTGTATAGTTTTGAATTCCATCATTTACCGTACCTCCTGAATAATCAGCATATTTCAAGAGACCTGTTAAGTTGTTTACACCAGGAATTTTATTTGTATAAACAATATCAATTTCTGAACCTAAATCATCTGATGTAGAAATTGTGCCTCCATTTGTCCCCATTGTTTTATCAGCAGTAAATGTATGATAGACAGCAAGTAATTTTCCAAGACCTTTTGCAGTATAGCCCAAACGTACATTAAAGTCTTTCAGACCGCCAAGAGGACCGCTGTTTCCTACATAAAATACATCCGCCCAACCGTTAAATTTATGATTTGTTCCTAACGCTGGGTTAAAGTTTGTTTTTCCGTCTGTTCCGGTAGTACCACTTAAGAATTCATAATTCACACCAGCCAAGATACCGTTTACATTTACACCTAAGTCTAAGTTATAGTAAGAAGCATCAGCTTTTCCGTTACTGTTATGAATTTCCATCGTAGAATCTTTTTGTAGAGCATATTCAGCACGGTAACTTAGTTTTGCCATATCTGTTTTCACTTTACCTGTCAAAGCTATACCATATGTATCGTGTGCCCCGGCAATCATATAGTCATAAGCCGTCACTTTTAATTCCGGCATTACTTTGTATGCAACGTGTAAAATAACTGAATTTGTATCATAAGTATTTTCACTAAATGGACCTTGATATGGTAATGGCTTGCTACCAACTCCTTGTATTCCATATACCCACGCTGCTAAAAGAGAAAGATTTTTAACAGAGTTGTTTGCAACAAATACAGAGTCATATGAACGCTCAAACTGTCTCCAGCCAACTGTACCGATAAATCTTTGATTATCAAGATTTATCTGACTGCGTCCTACATGCGCTGTTGTTTTATCAATACTGTAATTAATTTCAGCATTAGAAATCATTGCTTTTTGTGGGTCAACTACCGTAGAATACGCCTTTCCGCTTCCATCTGTGTATACTTTTCCATCTCCCGCATTGTACTCGTGCGAGCCTAAATTATTCACAGAAATAATACCAATAGTTGCAGAAAGACCATCAACGCCCAAAAGGTCTGCTGTTGCTGTTAATTTTGTACGTACAGTATATGCACTTGCATTTGCTGTCGTAGCTTTTCCATCATCAACACTCTCAAAACGAGGACGAATCTGACCTTTAAGTTTAATATTGTCTAAAATATTAATCCCATCTGCACTTGCACTTACA
>JALSKR010000122.1 GCA_026988735.1 Sulfurimonas sp. | reverse complement strand
AAAAACTACTCAAAGAACGTTTTAAAAGAGAGAGTCAAAGAGCAAACGAAAATTAGTTTTTACTGCATTTCATAGGCTATATTGGCAGCTCTTTCTTTGTATGCCTGAAGAGGCTCCTGCTTTTCTCTGGTTTGGGACTTGCCTAAAAATTTTTCTAAATCTTCATGTCTGCTTTGTAAAATTTCATCAAACTCCTGTTGGGATGCCGGCTTGTTCTCGATAAATTTATCCAGAAGTATATTACCGTTACCCATAAGAACCAAGTAGCTTTGATTGCCAAAGTCAAGCATGACAACACTGTTCTTCTCATCTATGGCTTTTTGAAACCGTATACTGACATTTTGTTCTGCTGTATTGTTGTTGTCTTTTTGTACAGGGGATTTTTGTGTGTTTTTAAAGAGCCAGTTGTTTGATGTCTGCGTATTAGCAGGGAGAGGTTTCATTTTTTTCTTGATATATAACAGTATAAGAATTCCAAGTACTAAAATAGCAACCACAATATAGTAACTCGAAGACATTGTATCATCTTTTTTTGTCGGCAGTGCACTGAGTGGATTTACAGAAGAGGATAGCGCTTTTTTAAATGTTGATGATTTTACAGCTGCTTTGTTTGTAAAACGTAATCTCAATCCGTAGCCATCAGATGTTTTTGATGCAGTAAGTTTTGTTGACGGAGAGATAGAAGCAACAATTAGGGTTTCATTGTTTACCGGTGTAATAGTCAATGAATGCAAATACTCAGAAGAGACTTTTTTTATTTTTGGTGATTCTATCGTGGCATCTTCAAGTTTTATAATGATTTTTGATTTACTGACACTCTGCTTTATCTGTCCTGTGTAAGGTGTGTCAAAAGTAATCATGACATCGGCTCTGTCAGTTCTTTCATAAATGTTATAGCTTAAAATTTTGGAAGCATACAGGGAAAATGGTAAGACGAAAAGTAATAAAAATTTAATCATAATCTCTCTTTCGACAGGTAGTAGAGTACAGCACTTGAATCTAGCACTTCATTTATACGTATAGCAAGGTTTTTTTCATAAACCATCACTTCTCCTTTTCCTATAATCCGTCCGTTGACATAAGACTCAACACTCTCTCCTGCAGGTTTTTTTAAATCAATAATAGAGCCTTTTTCAAGTTTTAAAACTTCAGCAACACTCAGTTCAGTTTCTCCCAAATCCGCAACAAACTCAACTTCCATGTCCAGTATACCGGAGTAATCCATCCATGAAAGCTCTTTTTGCGGGTCAAATTCTTCTGTATCAGGCATTTAATTCCTTAATAGCAATAATGAGTTCATCATTATCTATATGCATGACTTTGCATTCATCATAGTCAAAATCAAACATTCCAATTTTCTCAAAATGAGGCGTTCCTATGGTATAAGGTGTTCCTAGTTCTTCAGCAATGACTTTCGCACTTCCAATAATAAGGTTGGCAGTTTCAAGTGTCATGTCTTTGAGTGTCTCTTCATCACTTTTATCTTCTTCTAAAAAGAGTTTTGAAACTCTTTGTATAAAATCATTGTCAGCTGCTATATAAATTCTATACGAACTCCCATTTTGTGCTTGTATGTCTATATAAGCAATAAGTGTTCTCTTATTTGTAGGAGCATCTTTTATTTCGCATGAAGCTCCAATTTGATGTGTACAAAAATTTTCTGCTGCTTCTTTTAGACTGTTTAGCATTATCAACCCTTATTATAATTGATTGATTATACTTGAATGAAACACAAAGTAAAATTAAACTATTATTTATATTGGGGTATAATTCCAAAAAAGTTATGGATAATAATGATTGAATTAATCTTGCTTGGTGCTTTTGTCGGTTTACTGTCCGGACTTTTCGGAATAGGCGGTGGGACTATTTTAGTGCCGTTGCTCTTACTGCTTGGATATGATACAAAAGTTGCCATAGGAATCTCTGTAATTCAGATGGTTTTCAGTTCTGTTTACGGCAGTTATCTCAATAATAAAAAAGGCACTCTTGATGTCCTGATGGTTGTTATTATTGGACTTGGCGGTTTTACCGGCGCTCTTTTAAGTGGCAATATCACGGCAAGTTTCAGTGATCAGACACTGGAAATGGTATTTTTGGCATTTGCGGCATTTGCACTTATTCGCCTTTTTATGAAAACACATGACTATAAGCACGAAAAACAGGTAAACAAGGCAGTGCTTTTTGTCACAGGTTTTGTCATTGGTGCAATAAGTATGTCCATAGGGGTAGGCGGGAGTCTGATTCTTGTTCCGATACTTGTCGGATTTTTGCATATACCTTTGAAAAAGGCTACATCAGCAGGGCTCTTTTTTGTTGTGTTCTCATCTGTTTCGGGTTTGATATCGCATACACTGCACGGTCATGTTGATTATACAAGTGGAATAATTATAGGGTTGGCATCATTGGCAGGTGT
>JALSKR010000121.1 GCA_026988735.1 Sulfurimonas sp. | reverse complement strand
AGATAGAAACAATTCAAAGTGCGTCAGCAGAGGAGAGAGTAGAACTCATGAATCAGTTTAAACAAAGACTTATGCAGATGAACGAGGAAGAGAGAATGGCTGCAATCGAAGAAATGCAAAGTAAAATACATGCACAATCAGGTGATGCACATGAACCAGGTGCAGGAACTGCAGGAGTTCCAAGAGATATGATGTCTGATGAAGAGCATAGCGTTGGTGATATGGCTCAAACAAGATCTCAGGAACATGTGCAGGAGATGCAGATGCAGACAAATGAGCATATGAATCAGGTGCAAAATATGACACAGCAGCAGGCTGGCAATCAGTACATGCAGACTGTTGGAGCAGGTGACACAATAAATTCAAGTCATATATCGGACATGAATGAAAATATGATGCACCGCAGATAAAAAATTAAATAATCAATCATCTCCAGAGCTTAACGAGGTGATTGATTTATAAGGAGATACCTATGAAAAAAATGTTTATTTTAATAATGCTGGGCATGTTCTCTGTCAGCCTTTTTGCCTACTCTGATTCAGATATGGACGGTGTGGATGACTCTAGAGACAAATGCCCAAATACCCCTTTGACCGATTTGGTAGATATTAACGGATGTACCAAAAAAAGTCTTGTTTCTCCTCATCATTTTGATATTATAATCGGTGCAAATTATGCCGGATCCAATTATGCTTCACTCAATCAAACAGATACCTATTCAAGTTCCCTTCAAGTTGATTACTATTATAAAAACTTCTCATTACAGGCTTCTACATCTTACTATAAAACAGATGGAGACGGGTACAGTGAAACAGGAATGAATGATTCATTTGTAGGTGCATCATATCAGTTTAAGCCAACAAAAGAGCTCTCTTTACGTATAGGTGCAGGTGCTCTATTGCCTACATATGATACATCTCTTAATAACAATAACACTGACTATACAGCTTCTTTAAATGTGAGTTATACTTTAGGGAAAGTGAATCTGTTTGGTGGTTATATTTATACAATGATTAATGACGATGATATAGCCGGAACGGTTGCCTATCAAAACACAAATGCCTTTAGTGGTGGTTTAGGGTATTATGTCACAAACAAACTCTATCTAAGCGGGGCATATAACACTTCTGACAGTATTTATACAGGTGTTGAGAAGATTAGAACAGTTTCTGCATACGGATACTACAGTATTTCACAACACTGGTTCTCTACATTTTCGTATGCTTACGGACTCAGTGACAGTGCAAGTGACAATGCGGCTTCTATAAAACTGGGGTACTATTTTTAGGACATTCATAATGCAAAAACATATACTTTTACTTGAAGACGATGAGTCGCTTGCCCAGACTTTGCGAGAACTTTTAGAAGGTACGGGATACAAAGTCGATATGGTGCATAATGGCAATGATGCCATTGATGCTTCGTATGAAAACAGGTATGATTTGTATGTTTTTGACATCAATGTCCCCGATATGAACGGCTTGGAACTTTTAGAGAGTCTGCGAAATGCTGATGATACTACTCCTGCAATTTTTATTAGTGCTTTGATAGATTTAAACTCTATATCTAAGGCTTTTTCTATTGGTGCGGATGATTATTTGAAAAAGCCTTTTTTCCCAGAAGAGCTTCTTATTCGTGTCAATGCAAAGTTGTCTCAGTGGAGTAAAGATATAGTATATAAAAATCTAAGATATGTCGTAGAAAAAAAAGAGCTGTACAAAGATGGAAAAATAGTGCCTTTGGGAGAAGTCCAAGAGTGCCTGTGTGATCTGTTTCTGCAAAATATCGGCAAAGTTCTAGATAAAACAATCCTCATGGACTGCCTTGTTAATCCGTCTGATGCAGCACTTCGTGTTGCACTCAACAAGTTCAAACATATAACAGGATTGGAGATAAAAAACATTCGCGGTATAGGATATATGCTTGAAAAAAGTTGAAAAAGAGTCACTACTGAAGAGTTTTTTTCTCTTCTTCTTATCACAAACACTCTTGGTGGGGGCTCTTTTTTTTCTCAACTATCAAAAAGAGTTGCAAACTCTTGATGAGACTGTTTTTTCAAAAATGAGACTCTGTAGTTTTTCTCTGCAGTGTAAAGAGTTTCAATACGATTTTGTGCCCAAAAAAGAGTATGAACTCTACAGGCTTTACAAAAATAAAAACGAATTAAGTGCCTATTTTTCTATTCCCAACTCTACAAAAAATGCTCTGAAAATTTACCTTCCAAAAAAGAAGTATATGCAAGAGGTAAATACTCTGCAAAAAGAGCTTTTATGGAATTTTTTTATTGTCGTCTTTGTCATTGCAATATTGTCTTCTCTTTTTGCCCTGTATGCACTCTCTCCTCTGAGAAAAGCCTTACATGTAACCGAGGAGTTTATAAAAGATATTTTGCATGATTTTAACACGCCTCTGTCCAC
>JALSKR010000120.1 GCA_026988735.1 Sulfurimonas sp. | reverse complement strand
TTTATTAAGAGTTGATTAGTATCGGAATAGGCTATCTTCTTATCCTTATTCATACTGATATTTTATCTCAGAATTGCTAAATATTCTGAGTATGAATAAGTGTAGCCACATCATTCGTTTAAGTGCTCTTTGATAAACTTCTTCAATCTCAATCGAATTTTTGCTGCTCCCTAAACTCTCAACAACTTTATAGCCCCGATCACTTCTATCAACGATATGGATACTAACACTGCCACTGCTATTTTTCTTTTTTCTGACCTTTAATCCCATATAAAATGATAACAAATTCCGTGAATATACTCCTGAGGCACACAAATCGTGCCTTTTTATCCTCTGAAAGTACCTATTTTACGAGATTAAGTTTTCTTTAAAAAGTTATCGCGGAAGTCAGGAAACAATTAAAAATAGTTAATTTACCTCTTAAAACTCAACAAAAAACAGTGACCTACCTAGATTCCATCTCACAAAAAATAGAAAAACTAAAACAAGTCCAAAAAGAAAAAATGCAAAGCTTGGTAGCACTAAAAGCTTCCATCTTAGACCAGGCTTTTAGAGGAAAATTGTAACATTAAAACTATGCTGTTTTGTGATTAGATTTTTGACTGTACGGTTACTTTTTTTGCCTCAAACATCTCTATTGCTTTTTGTATCATAGGCTCTTTTGTGATGTCTGTACCGTTTGTTTCATCCTGCACAGAAGGCTCATCACAGTTTGTTACACAGCTTGCAGCTCCGCCTGCTTCAATGTCGCCTACAGTGGAACCACTTTGCAGTTCAGGCTGTGGTGCCTGTTTGGATGGTGTTTCTTCTGGTTGCGGAGCTTCTTTTTTTTCCTGTGTGCAGGCTATTCCCTTTATTTTTGTCTCAAAACTAAAGGTTTCCCGTACAAGCTGTTTAATGACCGAATACCCGTGTTTAAGCACTTTTTTACACTCTTCGTCTGCACAGCTCTCCCATGTCAGTGTATTGTCTTTATACGAAACAAAGTGAATGTTTTTTGTGAAACACTCACCAAGTTCATAATTTCTGTCTTTTATTTTTGCTATAAGCTCATTAAAAGTGACAAGGTATTTATCTGAAACAGTTTCTTTTTGTTGGTTTGCCTCTGTTTGTACTTCTTCTTGTGTGTTTTGCAAAGAGATTTCATTTGCAACCTTGCCATTCATTTCAGGTGTGGTTTCTTGAAGTTTTATTTTTACAGGAGAAGGTATTTGTTCTTCCTTTTCTTGTGACATGATAATGTCAGGACGTTTCACATCTTTTTCAAAAGACTCTATCATCTGATCAATTTCTCGTATTTTAAGAGCTTCTATCATTTTGAAAAATATCATAGAAAGAACAAAAGAACCATCGGCATTGATACTGAAAAGATATTTGGATTCGCTGAGAATTCTGAAAAACCTGTCAAGTACCAGCGTAGAAAACAGGGCATCCTGATTATACATTTTATCTTTGAGATAAGCGATGAGTTCGTCTACAACCATTTCGCTTTCATAATCTTCAAGTTCTTTCGTGTACTCTACGAGCCGTGCATAGTCTTTTGCAAAAACAGCATCAAAAAGTTTGCTGATAAACTTGGGATCAACAAGCCCGAGCATGTCTGTAACGGTACGAACATCAACATGGTTTTTTGAGTAGATTATTGCCTGATCCAGCAATGTCAGCGTATCACGAAGACTTCCGCTCCCGCTTCTTGCGAGAATTTCAAGCGCATCTGTTTCATACTCTATCCCCTCGAGCTGTAAAATATGGGCAAGATGATCAACGACCTTGTTTGTGGCAATGCTTTTAAACCGAAAGTGCTGTGTTCGGCTTAAAATTGTTGCAGGAAGTTTGAGCGGGTCAGTGGTTGCAAGGACAAACTTGACATACTCAGGTGGTTCTTCAAGTGTTTTAAGCAGAGCATTAAAAGCCTCTTTTGTGAGCATATGGACTTCATCAATAATGAAGATTTTATATCTGGCAACGGCCGGTTTGTATTTTGTCTGCTCGATAAGGTCGCGAATGTCATCAATTTTGCGGCTGCTTGCCCCGTCCATCTCTATAATGTCCATGTGACGGTTCTCTTTTGCCATCACACAGTTGGAACATTTGTCACAAGGTTTATGACTCATTCCCTCTTCACAAATAAGCGCTTTTGCAAAGATACGGGCAGTTGAAGTTTTTCCACTCCCCCGCAGCCCTGAAAACAGATAGGCATGTGAGAGTCTGTTTGAATCAAGTGCAAGCGAGAGTGTCTGTGCTATCGTCTCTTGACCGATAAGTTCATCAAAGTTTGACGGACGATATTTTCTGGCTAAAACTTCATGCGCTTCTTTCAAATTCATACTCCAGTGATTGATTATAAGATTTTAGCAGAGAGTGGGTTAAAAGATGATTTAATGAAACTATTTTTCCTGATAAATCAAAGGTACAAAC
>JALSKR010000119.1 GCA_026988735.1 Sulfurimonas sp. | reverse complement strand
AAAAAATCAGTGGTTACAAAAAGAGTGAACTCCTTGGTAAAAACCATAATATCATACGGGATCCGCTTACAGATGCACAGATTTTTAAAGATATGTGGCAAACGATAAAAAAAGGACATGTCTGGCATGGCACTCTTTCAAATAAAGCAAAAGATGGCTCAATTTACTATGTAAAATCACATATATTTCCAATTTTTGACCAAGAACACAACATTACAGAATATCTGGCAATCAGGGAAGATATTACAGATGTAGTTACGAGTAAAAAAGCTTACGAAAATCAGCTGAATTTTAGTAATATGCTCCTTGACAATGAAGAAAATATAGTCATAGTGACAAAAAACAACAAAATGGATAAAGCGAATCAAGCTTTTTATAGAACTTTTGGTTATGAGAACTTGGAAAGTTTTTTAAGTTGGCATGAGTGTATTTGTGATCTTTTTATTGAAAAAGAGGGTTACCTCAAAATAGAAAAAAGACCAAAAATGTGGTATGACTCTATACTTAAAGAGCCTTACAAACTGCATTTAGCTTTGATGCTAGATGTAAACAATCAGGAGCGTATATATAATGTAAAATCCCGTGAAGTTATATATGACAATGAAACAACATATTTTATTCATACATTCAATGACATCACCGAACTCGAACAGGCAAAACAAAAAGCCCAAAAAGCAGAAATAGCACAGGCAATGTTTTTGGCAAATATGAGCCATGAAATAAGAACGCCTATGAACGGTATTCTCGGGTTTGCAGAACTGCTTCAAAATACGGAGCTCTCAGACACCCAAAAAAAATATGTAGATATCATAAACAGTTCTACGCAAACACTTTTAAGTATCATTAATGATATACTCGATTCATCCAAAATTGCAAACAATAAAATAGACCTTGAGTATATTGAGATAAACCCTTATGTAGAGTTTTCTACCACCTATGAACTCCTCAAGTCACTTGCGGAGCAAAAATCTCTTGTGTATCAGCATAAGTTTGATATAAAGATGTTTGAATGTATTGTAAGCGATCCGACACGACTGAGACAAGTTATTACAAACCTTCTTTCAAATGCTATTAAATTTACCCCGCAAAACGGAGAGGTACTCTTTGAAACTGAAGTAATCAAAACAAATGAAAAGTTTCAGACTATCCGTTTCAGTATCAGCGATACCGGTATAGGCATACCAAAAGAAAAACTGCAGACAATATTTAAACCATTTTCACAGGCTGATGACTCCACAACCCGTAAATTCGGCGGCACCGGACTTGGTCTTACTATCAGTGCCGATTTAGTCAAACTCTTTGGAGGCAAATTAGAAGTACGTTCCCAAGAAGGTAAAGGTACAACATTTTTCTTTGATTTGGAATTTGAAAAATGCCAAAACTCTACGACACTCAGTAAACTTTTAAGGGATTATGAACTCTTAATCATTGGAGATACAAACCATTTGATTATACAAAAAATAGACGAGACGCTGGCATCTTTTCATTTAACCTATAAACATATCGAAAAAGAGGAAAATTTTCTCTCTAAACTCTCCCCTAAAAGTATCATCTTGACACTTGATCCTAAAAAAGGGGTGCAGGCACGAGATATTCTGCCACGCGAACAGATTATCTGTATAAGTGATACATGTAACAATGAACATCTTGATTGTATTGACTTGATATTTGATGAATCCTTCAGCTCAAATTTGTATAATTTCCTGCTTACCAAAATGCAAAACCATACATCGCAACATCAAGAAGAAAAACAACTCTTGACACAAACGCTGAAAATTCTTGTTGCAGAAGATTATGACATCAACCGCATGCTGATTGAGTCACTGCTTGAAAAACATGCAAACATTGACTTTGAATTTGCATATGACGGAGAAGAGGCTGTAAAAAAAGCAACGAGTTCTCACTATGATATGATATTTATGGATGTCAATATGCCAAAAATGAATGGTCTCGATGCAACAAAAATGATACGCGAAAAGCTAACACACCACATCCCTATTATTGCATTGACTGCCAATGCGCTCAAAGGTGACAAAGAGAGGTTTCTTGCGGTGGGAATGGATGATTATATTACAAAACCGATTAAAGCGGCAGAACTTGACAACATCATTCTCAAATATGCTCCATCCCAAAACACTGTTGCAAAAGATACCAAAACAGAACAAAAAAAAGAATTTAACTTTGCAGAGTTACTGCAAAAAAACAAAACGCGCTTAGAACTTGATGAGGCTGTCATTATAAAACTCCTTACAGCGTTTGTACAAAATATAGAAGCTTCACTCACTGCCCTCAAAGAGGCCATAAAAGAGAATGACACACAACGCATACTCGACACAGCCCATAAAATCAAGGGAAGTGCAGCAACACTCTCTTTAGATGAAATCAGTACTTTCATGCAGGAAATAGAAAACAATATACAAAATA
>JALSKR010000118.1 GCA_026988735.1 Sulfurimonas sp. | reverse complement strand
CACTTTTTAAATGAATATGTCAGAAGATATGCAAATGCGAATGAGAGAGAGTTTGCTGAGTTTTTAAAAATTAAAGCAAAATACAAAGCCCTTCCGAATCCTAGACGTGACCAGGGACTTATTCTTGAGGCCATAAAAAATGCAAAAACTTTTAAACAAAATTATCCGCACTCTATGTACTACTCTTTGGTAGATACCATGCTGACAAATTTATATCTTGCTGATGCCTCTTTAAATAAGGAAATTGTCGATTTGTATCTTAGACTTGACAAACCGGAATCAGCAGCATATTATCGAACCTTAAGAGTGGAACCATGGATAAAATGGGATGAGGTTGAGCGTGCCAAAACACCATGGTACAGAGAAATATTTGAAGGGGACGGCACATCAAGCTGGTATGCTTTTATGATTCCAGATACCCAAAGTGTCGTCTCTCGAAATACAGTTAAATCAGACAATAATGAAACAAAATAATATATAAGGAAACTATATTTATGAAATTAAGCAATTATGGAGAATTTCCTGCTGACATTCCGGTTATAGCAGAAGATGAACTTTTTTTATACCCTTTTATGATCTCACCACTCTTTTTAAGTGATGAAAAAAACATAAAGGCGGCGACCAAGGCCATAGAAAACAATTCTTTGGTAATAGTCTGCCCAACAAAACCCAAACATGAGGGTGAACGAGACTATGATGCACTGTATGATGCAGGTGTGGTAGGCTCAATTATGCGAAAGGTATCCCTTCCTGACGGACGCGTTAAGGTGCTTTTTCAAGGACTTGCACGGGCAAAATCATTATACAAGGTTTCGGATGACCCTCTTACAGCACATGTAGATGTCATGCAATCAACAGAAGTTGATTCATTGAAAATAGATGCGATACTTGAAGTTGTTCGTGAAAAAGTAAGAGCTTTGGCTGCTGTAAGTAACTATTTTCCGCCTGATTTACTGCGAACTATAGAAGAAAACCATGATCACAACCGTATCATTGATCTGATATGCTCAACTATAAAACTCAAAAAAGAGCAGGCATATAAACTTTTTGTCGAAACAGATACTGAAAAAAGATTTTTGGATCTGATTGATTTGCTTATTGATGAAATTGAAGCAAATAAACTGCAGCGAGAGATTCGTTCCAAAGTACATACTCATATAGAAAAAGTCAATAAAGAGTACTTTTTAAAAGAGCAGTTGAAGCAGATTCAAAAAGAACTCGGTACGGATACTTCTCGTGAAGAGGAAATAGAAGAGTACAGAAAAAAATTAGAAGCCAAAAAAAAGAAAATGGGAGAAGATGCCTACAAAGAGATAAGTAAACAACTTGAACGCTTTGCTCGCATGCATCCGGATTCGTCAGATGCTTCCATGACGCAGACATATCTTGACTGGGCTTTGGACCTTCCTTTTGGTGCTTTGGCAAAGAAACCTCTTCGCATTGAAAGTGTGGAAGAACAACTCAACAAAGACCACTTTTCGCTAAAAAAACCAAAAGAGAGAATTGTAGAGTATTTTGCAGTAAAAGAACTGCTTGAACTTCGTGGTGTTTCAGCAAAAAAGAGTGCAGGAGCCATTTTATGTTTCTCAGGCCCTCCGGGTGTAGGAAAGACTTCTCTTGCAAACTCTATAGCAACTGCGCTTAAGCGTCCGCTTATTCGAATAGCATTGGGTGGTCTTGAAGATGTCAATGAACTGCGTGGACATCGCCGTACTTATGTTGGGGCAATGCCGGGGCGTGTTGCACAGGGGCTTATTGATGCGAAAAAGATGAATCCTGTGATAGTGCTTGATGAAATTGATAAAATTACCCGTTCACAAAGAGGGGATCCGACAGCGGCTCTTTTGGAGATTCTGGATCCTGAACAAAACAGTGAATTCCGTGATTATTATTTGAATTTTGATTTGGATTTGAGTAATGTTATTTTTATAGCAACGGCTAATGATGTAGGACGAATACCTGCTCCTTTGCGTGACAGAATGGAATTTATCACACTAAGTTCTTATACACCGCAGGAGAAGTTTGAAATAGCACGCCGTTATCTGTTACCGCAGGAGATTAAAAAACACGGACTGAAAAAATCCGAACTCACTGTTTCAAAACCTGCACTTAAAGAGTTGATTCACAGCTATACCCGTGAAGCAGGGGTGCGAAATTTACGTCGTCGCATAGCTGAAATGGCAAGAAAAGCAGCTATGGAACTGCTCAAACACAGTGATATTACAAAAGTATCTGTAACACTGAAAAACTTAAAGCAGTTTTTTGACAAAAGTGTTTTTGAAATTGAAAAAACAGACAAAGTTCCTGTTGTTGGTGTTGTGAACGGACTGGCATGGACCGCTGTCGGCGGAGATGTTTTAAGAATAGAGAGTATTCGCATCAAAGGAAAAGGCAATTTACAGCTTACAGGAAGCCTTGGTGATGTTATGAAAGAGTCAGCAAGAATTGCTATGAGTGTTGTAAAGACACTTATTGACAAACGAAAGCTGAGAATTTCACAGGACAATATCCCGCTTACTTTCAAAGAAAAAGAAGAGATTATAGAGGTAGATCCGAGTGAAGTTTACAAGCGGTATGATTTACATGTACATGTACCGGACGGAGCAACGCCTAAAGACGGTCCAAGTGCAGGTATAGCTATGGTAACAGTCATCTCTTCTATCCTTGGTTCTTATAAAGTCCGTTCAGATGTTGCGATGACAGGAGAGGTTTCTCTTACAGGAGATGTCTTACCGATAGGCGGATTAAAAGAGAAGCTTATAGCTGCATACAAAGCAGATATGACGAAAGCTTTGATTCCTGCAAAAAACTATGAGAGAGATTTGGAAGATATTCCAAAAGAGGTAAGAGAAGCACTTGAAATTGTGCCGGTTAAAAGAGTAGAAGAAGTACTTAAACAGGTTCTTGTATAGAACCTGTAAAACAATTTAAACAATGACGGTTTTTATTTTTGCTATGAGGTCATCATTACGGATTGGCTTCATCAAAAATCCGTTTGCTCCACACTCCAAAGCCTCTGCTTTTTTTGTTTCATCAGTTGTAAGTACCAATATAGGCAGTTGACGCAGGTTTTCATCAGCGCGAACTACTTTAAGCATATCTATGCCACCCATAATCGGCATAAGAATATCTAAAAGTATTAAGTCAATATCATCACGGCTTTTTAAAACGCCTATGGCATCTGAGCCGTTTTTTGCTTCAATAACTTCTTTTACATTTCCGCTTTTCATAAGCATAGATTTTAAAAGTTTCAGGTTAATGAGATCATCATCAACAGCAAGTACGACCAAATCAGTTTTTTTCATAGTTATTTCCTTAAATAAATTTTTCTATAACAAGTCTCAGCAAGTCTTTGTTTATAATATTTTTAATCGTTTCATCTACATATTTTGAATCTTCTTCACTTACAGATGTAGCCGGATCTACAATCAATACCAGGTAGGTGGAAAGATTGTTTTTCTGACTTTTCTCTTTGACTGATTGGGCAAAATCTTTCAAGTCTAAAGTCTCAGCCTCTTTGTCAAACAATATAAGTTTATAGCTTCCTTCTTCAATTTTCTTTTGCAGTTCGTCTATGTTGTCTATAACTTCGTAAGTATAACCAAGCGAACTGAGAATTTTTGTAAAAAGCTTTGTTTCAAAGGGACTTTTTTTAGCAAGCAAAATATCAGCTTTGTATTGTACAGGAACTTCTTCTGTCATCACTGTTTCTTCTTTTTTCTGCTCTTTTTGCTCTTTTTGCTCGGCTTTTTCTACTTCTTCTTCCTTTTGTTCCTTTTGTTCCTTTTGTTCTGCTTTTTCTTCTTCTGCCTTTCCTTCATTACCTTCATTAACATCCACAATGTGGTCTGCCAAAAAATGATTCAGCAGAGTTATGATCTCTTCACGTACCAATGGTTTTGTTGTATATTCATCAAGTCCGGCTGCTAAAAATCTTTCGCGGTCACCCTTGAGTGCATTTGCCGTTAAAGCGATTATTGGAACATGGGGCTGGTTGTATACCTCTTCATATTCAAGAATTTCCTGTGTCGCTTCTATACCGTCAAGGAAAGGCATTTGAATATCCATAAAAATCAGATCATAATTATTGTCTTTGCGTTTTTGGAATGCTTCAAGTCCATTGGCTGCGATATCAACAGTTAATCCCAAGTCTTCGAGTGTCCGTTTTATCAGTTTTTGGTTGATTATATTGTCTTCTGCAACAAGTACTTTTGCTGCAAATTTAGACGAACCGACTGTAAAGACTTTGTTTGAAGCTGTTTTTACTTTTGGTGCTGTGAAATTTTGACTTTGGTAATTTTCAAGTGCTGCTTTTAGTTTGGTATTGTTTAATGGCTCATATATGGTTTTAAATATCTCTATACCCATAGAGTCAATTTTTCTCATAAAATAAGATTTTGTAAGGAGTATAAGCTTTTGTGGCAGAGTACTGTATGCTTTTAGTTCTTCTTCGTTTGCATATTCATAATCTACAAAAAGCATATCATAACTTATTTGTCGCTGGAGCGTTTCAATTTCGTTTTTATTTTTAAATGTTGTATAACTTACTCCGTAAAAATCAAGATACTCTTTGAGATAGGTATCCTGTCTTTTTGTTTTATGAGTAGACTCTAAAATTAAAGCATTGATTCCAAGATATTGCTCTTTCGCACTTTCACTGATAACTTCTATCTCTTCAAAATCAAGTGTAAAGAAGAAAGTTGTTCCTTCCCCCGGCTCACTGTGTAGGTCAAGCTGTCCGCCCATAAGTTCGATAAAACGTGCAGAAATTGTAAGACCAAGACCTGTCCCGCCGTACTTACGTGTAATGGATGTGTCTGCCTGTGAAAAAGCTTCAAAAATTCTGGATTTTTGCTCACTCGTAACACCGATACCACTGTCTTGCACTTCAAATCTGATACGTGTTGTCCCTTCCTGCGGTGAGGGTAGTTTTCTGATATCAACATTGATAGCACCGGAGCTGCTTGTAAATTTAACAGCATTTGAGAGCAGGTTGATAAGAACTTCTTTGATTTTTGTCGGGTCACCTTTGAGTGGCTGTTCAAGTTCAGGGTCTATAAAACATCCCAGATCAATGTGTTTTTCACTTGCACGGACAGCATAAACGTCAACAGCACTTTCAAATTCTTCTATAGGGTTAAATATGACATCTTCAATTTCAAGTTTATTACTTTCAATTTTTGAAAGGTCAAGAATATTGTTGATAATTTCAAGGAGGTTTTCTGAAGATTTTTCAATAATTTCAACAAATTCTTGTTGTTCTTCTTTGAGTTCCGTATCTTTAAGGAGTTCTGTAAAACCAACGATTCCGTTGAGCGGTGTACGAATTTCATGTGACATATTTGCAAGGAACATTGATTTTGCTTCACTGGCTTCCTGTGCTGCTTCTTTATCGCGTTTTGTCTGCTCAATGATTTTTTCAAGAAGACTATACGCCTCTTCTAGCCCTTTTGCAGTATGAAGATTGATTTCAACTGCTTTGTCACTCTCATTTGTGTCTTCTGCAACTTTTTGAAGAATATTCTCCAGACTTTGAATGTTTTTTGTAATTTCTTTTGAAAGTATGTATCCTAAGATTGCTAATATGAGAGATATGATCCAAATAGTCAATGCTAATGATAGTAGTTGTAAAGCTTCAATTTGTACTTTTAATGCTCTATCATCTAGGGCTTTCAATATAATATTTTCTCCTTTTGTAAGAAGATTGCTTTTCTCAGAGAGCATCGCAAACCATATAGCAGAATTAGTTTCATATTCTCCATTTGTAGTGGCAGCAGTAAGTATGGTAACCCGTTCGCTGTTTATGTCATCAAGCAGGTCAATTGTATCATCATTTGTAAAGAGAGCATTTAGTTGTTTTTCTATTGTTGTATCAGTAATATTATGGAAATTAATAGCATCTGCTTTGGCTATTAAAGAGAGCCACTTGTTGATCTCTTCTGTATCCATTGATGATGAACGAGCAAGTATATATGATATAAAATCTCGCTCATCGGCAGTATATGAATTTGCATAGATTAATGTTGTATAGATTGAATTGTAAGAATTTATTTGTGTATCTGTTTGTTTAAATGTTAATGATGCAAGTTGTTTGGTGATTAAATATTTAGCTGTAGTATATGCTCCGTCGTATATATTCTTAAAATCTGCTTGTTGGGTATCAACCAGTTTTCTTGCAAGTTTTATTTTTTGCATAGCACGTTGTAAAACAATATCATTTTTAGAAAACTTTGTAAGTTTTTTAAAATAATTTGTTTCTTGCACATCTACTATTTTTCTCTGCTTTAAAAGTGATTTTAATGTACTTGGCGACGAATTCCCAAGATACATAATTGTCATCCCTCTTTCTCTTGAAATATTTATCAGAAGATTGTTAAGGTTCTTATTTATTACAAGATTATTTTGAAGAGTCTTCGCTATTGTATAGCTTTTATAAGACTTGTAAACAAAAAAACTTGTAATTGAAAGTAAGATAATAATAGGCAATAAACTGATTAGTCGAAGCCTGTTGTTAAGATTTAATTGCATTGGTTATTCCTCTTCTTTTGAAATTGCTGTCAGTATGTTTTCTATCTCTTTTACAGTTTGCGTCAGCGTCTCTTTATCTGTAGAGTGTGTGAGTGTTTCAAGTTCATTTGTAAAAGTGTGCATTCTCATATTGTCACTCATTCCTTTTAATTTTAAGGCTTGCCGCTTCAGTGCAGGATAGTCTTGGATGGCGAGAGCATCATTGATTTTTGCAATTATAGCATGTGCTTCTTTTATAAAGTCTTCAAAGAGTTCATTGAAACTCTCTAAATCCAGGCCTATTTCATTGGCAATTTTTTCTTTAGAATATTTTTTCTCATTTTCTGCTTCTTCTTGAATCTCTGTCTCTTCCGGAATTTCAGGTTCTTCCTGGATTTCAGGTTCTTC
>JALSKR010000117.1 GCA_026988735.1 Sulfurimonas sp. | reverse complement strand
ATTTCAGGTTCTTCCTGGATTTCAGGTTCTTCTTGAAGTTCTGATTCAATTTCAAGTTGAGGCTGTTGCTCCTCTTTAAATTCCAAAGTAAGTTCAGGCTCATCATCTTTAAAAGTTAAAATTTCTTCAGATTCCTGTGGCGCAACAAAATCATCATCGTAAAGTTCCGGAATTTCAATTTTTTGAGGCACTTCATCATCTTTGATGGTTCCAAGATCTTCTTCACCGGCTAATTTTGCAATAATCCTGTAAAAATCATTCAGGTTTGTTTGTATAATATCGACATCAGAAGTAGCATTTATAATGGAGAGTACTTCATGTGCATCTTCAATGCGAAGATTCGCTGCAACTCCTTTAAGCTTATGCGAAAGGGTTTTAACATTATCTATATTTCCTTCTTCAAGTGATCTGTAAAGTTCATCTTTAAAGTCGTTTGCCTGGGTTATGAAATCCTGTATAAACTCTTCAATTAAATCAAGCGGCAAACCAAGCTCTTTTGAAGCGATATTGGGGTCGAAAACATAGGTGCTTTTTGGTTTTTGAGGAGATTCCTGCACTAAAGGCTCTCTCTTTTTTACTTCTTGGGTTTCGATGCTTAAGTCACCTACATCGAGCATTGCATCAAGGTCTTTTTCCTCTTTTGTTTCCACATGTAACGGAGTGTCATACTCATCTTGTATAAGTGCTATTTCTTCTTTTGTCTCAAGAATTGGTTGTGACTGCTGCGGTGATACTGTTTCTGGTATTGTTCTTTGTGTAATATCTCCAGAAATAGCATCATACTCCTGTGCTGTGAGTGTTCGTAAATTGTTTAAGTGTACTATATAGGCTTTTTGCGTCGGATTGTCTGCAAGATAGGCATTCGTAATTGTAATTATTGCTTTGTAGTTTTTTGAATTGGCATTAATGATGACTTTGGACTCTTCATTTGACTCTGCACATGTAATATAGTCAATCCAGTGCACATGCTGAAAATTATGGATATATCCTGGTGTTTTTACAAACAAGTCTGCAAAATCTGTCACTTCTGCCCGTAGATCAGCCAAATCTTTATATCCTAGTATACGCAGGTTTTTTTCGTCTATACCCAAAAACTCTTTTTGAAAATTATAAATTAGCATTCTTCCATCCCTTATTCCTCTTCTGTCTCAAGCATTTTTTTGTATGTCTCTGCTGTTTCTTGAATATCTTTGCGAGAGGCTGCTTTTCTGGCAGCAATATAGCCTGTTATATTTTCGTCATTATCTCTGATTGGCAGAATTTCTGTCTCTACCCAGTAGTACAAACCGTCTTTTCTAAGGTTTTTTACAAGTCCGTTCCAGGCTTGTCCTCCTTGAATAGTTTCCCACATCTTTGCAAATATACTGCGCGGCATATCCGGATGTCTGAGTATGTTGTGGGGTTGTCCTACCAGTTCATCGGCTTTATAGCCTGATACACTGCAAAAAAGTTTGTTTGCATAGGTAATAACACCTTTTAAATCTGTCTGAGAAATAATGACATTTCCGTCAAAAAAATACTCTTCGTCTACAGGGATAATCTTACTCATTAAAAAACCTTATAATTAGTTACTTACTAGCATTATCACAAATATATCATAAAGGAGTGAAAAAAAAACTTATTTATAAAAATTTTTGATTGTTTTTGCATCTTTTGTATTTAAAAGTGAACGAATATCATCAAATGTGGCACTTTTGAGTGCTTCAAAAGTGCCATAATGGTTGAGCAGTTTTTGAATTTTTGCAGCTGATATTCCGTGTAAACTTAAAAGTTTGCTTTCTTGATCAAGTTTGAGTTTTGTTTTTTTGTGAAATGTGATTGCTGCTCTGTGTGCTTCATCCCGTAAATTTTGCACCCACTGCAGACGTTTGTCACTTGTTTTGAGTCTGAAAATTTCATTTTTTGTATATAAAATGTCCTGAGCGTTTCCTTTTGCCCGGTGTGCTTTTGCATCAACTTTTTCTTTTGAAATGGCTATGACATCAAGGTTGATACCGTTTGATTCAAGTATATCAAGGGAGAGTTTGAGCAGTGTTGCTCCTCCATCGAGTATCCACAGGTCCGGCGGTGAATTTTTAGAAAAACTCTCCACTCTCTTTGTAAGTGTTTCACGCATTTGGGAGTATTCGTCTTTTGCCTCCAGATGATAGGTTCTGTAGGATTTTTTGTCAAATTTTGCATTTTCATATACGACCATAGCCCCGACTGTAGCAACACCGGACATATGTGAATTGTCAAATATCTCTACTCTGTTTGGAATTTTTTGCAGTTGACACAGCTCCTGAAGTTCTTCGAGTATTTTGACATTAAGTGTTTCTTTGTCTTTTTTTAACAACTCCCTTGCATTTAATTTTGCCAAAGCAATCAAGTCCTTTTTCTTTCCTCTTTGGGGAATAAGAATATGTGCTTTTTGACCAAATGCTTTTGTGAGGTGATGCTCTATGAGTTCTTTGTCTTCAAAACTTTGAGGAAGAAGAATAGGTGCAATGATGGGAGGCTTTTCATCTTTGTAAAATCCAAGAAGTGCTCTTGAGTAGAGCTCATTAAAATCCAAACCTTCATGAAGCTGCAGATATTCATGAGAAGAAGATATGATTTTGCCGTGTCGCATAAATATTTTCACAACAACCGCTCTTTTGTCAGAACTCTCTATCGCAAAAATATCATAATGCTCATGTGTGGCAAAATCAATTTCACTCTTAATCTGAGAACGTTCTATCCTCTCTATAGTGTCTCTGAGCTCGGCGGCTTCTTCAAAACGTAACTCCTGGGCATAAAACTCCATTTTTTCTTCCAGTTTGCCAAGAAGCAGTTTTTTGTTTTTAATCAGCTGTGTTGCAAGTGTCACTTCCTGCTGATAACGCTCTTTGGAGATCGGCAGTTCACAGGGACCCAGGCATTTGTCTATCTGATAGTAGAGACAAAGTTTTTTTGACTTCAGGCAGGATTTTTTCTGCACAAGTTTGCAAATATCGTAAACAGAGTTGAGAATATCTCTCGCGCCGACAGAGTAAGGCCCATAATAGGTGATGTCTTTTGAATCAATAATTTTTCTCGTAATGTCAAAACGAGGGTATTCTTGAGAGTTGTCTATGTAAATATAGGGGTAGGTTTTATCATCACGGAGCAAAATATTGTATTTTGGGTTGAGCTGTTTAATCAGTGAGTTTTCAAGTATGAGAGCATCATGTTCGGAATTTACAATGATATAATCCATGGAAACTGTCTGCTTGATCATTTTTAAGATACGCAAAGAGAGCTGCTCATTTGCAGCAAGTTTCGGTGTAAACTGCCAGTAGCTTTTTACGCGCTTGGCAAGATTTTTGGCTTTGCCAACATACAGAAGGTGGCCGTTTTTGTCAAAATACTGATAAACTCCCGGTTTGTCCGGCAGTTGTTGAATTTTTTCTTTAAGTGTCATTTTTTTCTTTTATAATTTTTTGAATAGAGAGAATAAGCTCTCTGAGTTTTTCATCGTGAACAGGAATCTCAAAGTTTCCCGTTGCTCTTTCTTTGTAATATACAATTTTTCTGGGTTGTGTCAATGTTGCTGTGTCTACATGTAAAGCAGGTTTGTGTGTAACAAACGCCTTTATATCTGTTATAGTTTCATTTTCACATTCTGCGGGAGTGTGAAACTTTAAAGCACTTTTAATGCTTTGTATACTATTATCAAATTCTTGTTTGGCACCGGGATGATTGAGAACGAAAAAAAGTATTTTATTCTTTATATATGAAAACTTAATCATCTTTTGTAAAGGGGGGCTGAATGCTGATTGTATTTTATGGATACATTTGTATTGAGAGAGTTTAGAAAATTGAGGTTTATTTTGAAGAGAGTTGAGAATATCACTGCTGTTTTTCATAGGCTAATTATAGCAAGCTTTTTATTAAGCGTAAGTGGGTGCGGCTATAAAGCACCCCCTTATTATGAACAGAGTGTACCCAAAGAGGATAAAAATGTGAAGTTTATTATTCAAAAAAAAGAGTTTAATAATGATACGAATGAAAGCTGTGCACCATAATGACTGAATATGATGTAGTAATAATAGGCGCAGGTGTTGCAGGACTGTATGCAAGTATGAATATCCCTGCTGAGAAAAAAGTGCTTATCATTAATAAGCGGGAAACTTTTAAATGCAATACCTTTTATGCACAGGGCGGAGTAGCGTTGGCCCGTGATGAAGCGGATATTCCGATGCATATAAAAGACACACTTGCCGCCGGTGACGGGCTGTGTGATCCGGAAGCTGTGGATGTTCTAAGTCAGAATTCACGTCAGGCGATTGATGATTTGATAGAACAGGGCTTTCGTTTTGATACCAATGAAGAAGGAGAACTTCTTTATACAAAAGAAGCGGCACACTCCTGTGAACGGATACTGCATGCAGGCGGTGATGCAACGGGAAGGTACCTGCATCATTTTCTTCTTGAACATACTGCCCATGCGATGTTGAGTGATGCAAGAGTCGTTGATCTGCTGATTGATAATGGCGAATGTTATGGCGTTACCGTCCTTGACCACAGACAGCGCAGAAACATATATGCCAAAAATATCATTATTGCAAGCGGAGGAGTAGGTTCTTTGTATGAATACCATACGAACGCACCCTGTATCAGTGCTGATATACAGGGGCTTTGTGTGATGAAAGGTATAGCTCTTGACAGAATGGAAATGCTGCAGTTTCATCCCACTGTGTTTGTAAACTCCAACAATGCCCAAAAAATGCTCTTGACAGAGGCCCTTCGCGGAGAAGGCGCAACTATAGAGGATGAAACCGGAAGAAGATTCTTGTTTGATTATGATGAAAGAGGCGAATTGGCCTCACGCGATATTGTCAGCAAGGCAATATATAAATACAAAAAGAAGACAGGTATGCATGTGTATCTCAACTGTGAAAATTTTGATAAAGAGTATTTTGAACACAGGTTTCCAAATATTTGCAAGAACCTAAGGGAACTGGGCTTTAATGTTCCTACGCAAAGGGTTCCTATATCACCTGCTTTTCATTATGCCATCGGGGGTATTCGCACTGATTTGAACGCCAGGGTGCCAAATGTAAAAAATTTATATGCTGTTGGAGAGGTTGCTTCCACAAGGGTGCATGGAGCAAACAGACTGGCATCGAACTCACTGCTCGAAGGTCTGGTTTTTGCAAAAAGGGCAGTGGATGATATTTTGAAAAACATCGATACTCCTAAAAATTTGAAAACATTTGAACTGCAGGATGAGGTGATGAGTCTCAAAGAGGACAAGGCAAAAAAAGACCAACTCAGACGAATAATGTGGGAAAATGTTTCTATAATTCGTACAAAAAGCGGATTAAATGATGCTTTATCCACAATTAATGCACTTTTAAATGAAAATATTGGTAAACTACTGAAATTTCGTTTACTGACGGCAAAAGAGATAGTAATATCTGCATTAAACAGGCATGAATCCATAGGGGTTCATACAATACAAGAGGAGAATTAATGGAACACGAAGCAATAAACCTTGCAACAACCTGGGTAGGATGGCTGAGCTTAGCTGTCTTTGTTATAGCGTATTATTTTATCGCTACAGAAGAAAAATATGAAATAAACAAAGCAAAACCGGCACTTTTCGCCGGTACATTTATGTTTATGCTAATCGGTATTTATTATGCTATTAACGGATTGGATCCTGATCCGCTACATGATGAACTGGAAAAACTGATTTTGGAAATAGCTGAAATTTTCTTTTTCCTGCTTGTTGCAATGACTTTTATTGAGACACTTTTAGAACGCGGTGTTTTTGATCTGTTAAAGTATAAACTTGTTTCAAAAGGGTATACCTATAAAAAACTTTTTTGGCTGACTGGTCTGCTGGCATTTTTTATCTCTCCAGTTGCGGACAACCTGACAACTGCTTTGATTCTTTCAACAGTACTCTTTACGATTGACAAGAAAAATCTTGCATTTTTAGTCCCTGGTGCCATAAATATTGTCGTAGCTGCCAATGCAGGTGGTGCATGGTCTCCGTTTGGTGATATTACAACATTGATGGCGTGGACTGCGGGTAAAGGGGAGTTTGTAGACTTTTTGTTCCTTTTTCCTGCTTCTGTTGTTGGCTGGGTTGTTACGGCATTTTTACTCTCTTTGTCTGTTCCCTCAGGAGAACCGCCGTTTGATGCAGCGACAGAAAAGAAACCGGAAGTACTTGATGGTGGCATGACTGTTGCCTATTTGGGAGTTTTGACAATTGCTATTGCTGTTTTAGGACATACATTTTTTCATTATCCGGCAATGTGGGGTATGATGTTCGGATTGGCAATTTTAAAACTTTATGCGTATCAACTAGAAAGAAGTGGACAACATAGTTTTAATATTTATGTCAATATGGAAAAAGTGGAAAATGATACACTTCTTTTCTTCTTCGGTATTCTTTCTGCTGTAGGTGCATTGCACTTTTTGGGATTTTTGGAATATATTCACCACTTGTACGAGTTGGTCGGTTCAACCACAGCCAATATCGGTGTCGGATTCCTCTCCGCAATCGTTGACAATGTGCCGGTAATGAGTGCCATTTTAAAATCTTCACCTTCTATGGGCATAGACCAGTGGATGCTTGTAACCATGACAGCGGGTATCGGTGGCAGTTTAATCTCTTTTGGTTCTGCGGCAGGTGTCGGCGTAATGGGAAAACTTCGTGGTATTTATACTTTTGGCGCACACATGAAACACGCATGGACCATTTTGGTGGGATATGCGGTTTCTATTATAATCTGGTACGTGCAGTTTGAAATTATGGGGCTTTATTAGTCCTGATCTTTCCTTATAATATTATGGTTACATGTAACATCCGTTACATGTAACAAATCAAATATTAATCTTATTTATTGTATTCTTTCATTACTTAAATTCTTTTCAACTTTTCTTTTCTCAAAAAACTTTGTTTTTTGTAGCTTTAGAGGGTTGTAGGGACGCAGAGTCCCTGCTGTAAAATGGGCTTTTGCTCATTTTACATATATAAATTTATTAAAAGGCATTTCAATGACAAATGTTAGCATTATAGTTCTAGACTTTGGCTCTCAATACACACAACTTATAGCTCGTCGTCTTCGTGAAGATAAAATATACTGTGAAATTCTTCCTTTTCATGCAACAGCCCAGGATATTGCAGCGAAAAATCCTCAGGGTATTATTCTCAGCGGCGGACCGTCTTCTGTATACAATGAAGATGCCTATGAAGTTGACAAAGAGGTTTATAAAATGGGCATTCCTGTTCTTGGCATCTGTTATGGAATGCAAAGAATTGCAGTAGATTTCGGCGGCTCGGTTATACGTTCTGACCATCATGAATACGGAAAAGCAGAACTTGACATTGTCGGGTATCCCGATAATGTTTCTCCTCTTTTTAAAGATTGTGACAATCACACTACAGTCTGGATGAGCCATTCAGACAGAGTTGATACGCTTCCTGAAGGTTTCAAGGTGATAGCTACATCGGACAACTCACCCTATGCAGCAATTGCCAATGATGAAAAACGTGTCTATGCACTTCAGTTTCACCCGGAAGTGCAGCACTCTGAGGAGGGCTATCTTATGCTTCGCAATTTTGCGAAAAATATTTGCGGGGTTACTGAGAAGTGGAAAATGGAGCATTTCTTAAAACAACAAATAGAATCTATCCGTGAACGTGTCGGTGATGCAAAAGTATTGTGTGGATTAAGCGGAGGCGTTGACAGCTCTGTTGTTGCGGCAATGTTGTATGAAGCAATAGGTGATCAGCTTATTCCTGTCTTTGTTGATAACGGACTTTTGCGCAAAGGTGAGAGAGAGCAGGTTGAGGAAGTTTTCAAAGTTAACCTCAAAGCACCTCTTGTAACAGTAGATGCGGCAGACAACTTTTTAACAAAACTGGCAGGAGTGAGTGATCCTGAACAAAAACGCAAGATTATCGGACATACATTCATTGAAGAATTTGAAAAAGAGGCGAAAAAACATGACGGTATTAAGTTCCTTGCACAGGGTACACTCTATCCGGATGTGATTGAGTCTATATCTGTCAACGGTCCCTCAGAAGTCATCAAGTCTCATCATAATGTAGGTGGACTGCCTGACTGGATGGATTTTGAACTGATTGAACCTTTGCGTGAACTCTTTAAAGATGAGGTGCGTAAAATAGGACTTGAACTTGGACTTCCTGAGAGTATGATCAACCGTCATCCTTTCCCTGGACCGGGTCTTGCGATTCGTATTATGGGGGATGTGAATGTTCCTGATTTGGACCTTTTGCGTGAAGCAGATGTTATTTTACTCGATGAGTTAAAAGCGAGCGGCTATTATGCAAAAACATGGCAGGCATTTGCAGTGCTTTTAAATGTAAAATCTGTAGGTGTAATGGGCGATAACCGTACTTATGACAATACTGTATGTATCAGAGTTGTAGAAGCGGTTGATGGAATGACGGCAACTTTCGCACATCTGCCACATGATTTGCTGGAGAGAATTTCAAGAAGAATTATCAATGAAGTAGACGGAATAAACCGTGTAGTTTATGATATATCTTCAAAGCCACCAGCAACAATCGAGTGGGAATAAAATTGAGAAAAATTTCGGCTAATCTTGAAATGATTGAGGCATCAGCATAGCTTGCTATGCTTCAACCTAAAAACATTCCAATCTTAACCAAACTTTTTACAATTTCCATAAACGAGGAAATTTAATGCATAATAAGCCAATTTACCTTTTTTCTGTCTCTTCTCATCCCGATGCTTTACATGTAAACTCTTTGGATGTTACTTTTTCTCAACCTGAAATTGATTTTTCAAAATATGACTATTTGATTATTACTTCCAAACAAGCTTCAAAAGCATTACAACAGTATGCGAAAAAAGAGTACATTAACAAGCCTGCTCTTTGTATCTCAAAACAGAGTGCAAAAAGTTTTCAAGAGTTAGGAGGTCAGGTTTTGTCCATCGGTAAAGGATATGGCGATACTCTTGTAGAAAAGATAAAACAATATCCAAAAGAGACGAGATGGCTTTATCTGCGTGCTAAGGTTGTTGCCTCCGATTTTGTCCTTACATGTAAAGAAGAGGGATACTTTATAGATGAAAAAATTGTGTATGCAAGTGAATGTTCCAAAGAGCTGTTACATGTAACAGTGCCGCAAGAGGCCATACTTATCTTTACTTCTCCTTCAAGTGTAGAGTGTTTTTTAAACAACCATACTTTACTGCAGACTCACAAAATAATAGTCATTGGAAAAACAACGGC
>JALSKR010000116.1 GCA_026988735.1 Sulfurimonas sp. | reverse complement strand
ACAGTTTTGTTTGTTGTTTTGATAGCTTCTATATACTCTTCGGGTGAGCGTTTTTTTATGAGAGTTACCTGGTTTTTTAATTTTATGACAGCCAGAGGAGTTTTTAACTCATGTGCAGTTCCTATAAAAAGTTCTTTTTGATATTTGACAAAATTTTCAATTCTTAAAATCAGATGGTTGAGTGTTGCACCCAAAGGTTCAAATTCTTGAGGAAGTTTTTTCATATCTATCTCTGTGATAAGATGCTCATTCATATTTGCCAGTTTGTTTGAAAATGTCTGAATAGGAGTAATAAGCATTTTAGACAGGGCAATAGCATAGATAATAACAAGTATGATACTTGCTATATTGATAACGAAAATATATCTTTGAATCTTTTTCAGAAGATGCTTTGTCTGCGTGATATCTTTTGTGATTTTCAAATAGCTTTTATCATCAAGGTTAAAGGGATAAATGAGCGTTAAAAAAGTATGATTATCTCGAGAAGTTTCATATATGTCTATGCCGGAATGAGAATTTTTTAAATAAATGATACCGACATTTAAAGAAAAAAAGTTTTCTCCCATTGATTCATCTGTCTGAAAAACTGATTTGTATGCAGAAATATTTTTGGCATATTGTACCAATTCCTCTTTTTTTTCATCATATATTGATTTTTCTATATAAAAATATAAGAGAGATGAAAAGATGATAATGAGTGTCAGTGATGAAAATATCAGTTTGATTAAAAAGTTTGTCCGAATACTTCGTGAAGAGAACATGATATAACCCCATAAATATTTTTATGAAATTATATCATTATTTAAAATTTTATTAGATTTCTTTTGGAAAGCAGAAGCGGTAACCACGACGACGTACAGTTTCTATAGTAGTGATTGATAATGGTTTGTCCATTTTTTGTCGAATCTGGTTAATGGCTACTTCAATGACATTTGGTGTAACAAGTTCAGGCTCTTCCCAGATAGCGTCAAGAAGCTGTTCTTTAGAAACGATTTGATCACGATGACGTGCAAGGTGAGTCAGTACTTCAAAAGGTTTCCCTTTGAGTTCTATTTCGGTCTCTTTGTATGTGATTTTTTCTTCTTCAGGGTTGATTGTCAAGTCTTCAATTTCTATAATATTGCTTCCGCCAAAACGTAAACGCGCTTCAATACGGGCAATTAAAACATCAAAATCAAAAGGTTTTCTTATGTAGTCATCTGCACCGGCACGCAATGCTTCGATTTCACTTTCATTGTCATCTCTGGCTGAAATAACAACAACAACTGTCTTTGGAGTTTTTGTTTTGATATCACCTATGATATCTACTGAATTTCCGTCCGGAAGCATCCAGTCCATAAGAACCAAATCATAGTTACGGATGTCTAAATAATATTCACCATCTTTTAATGTTTCTACCACATCACTTTGATAACCAAATTCTTTGAGTCCTTCTGCCAACATTTTGTTTAATGTTACTTCGTCTTCTATAATTAATATACGCATTAATTCTTTCCTGTGCTTAAATATTTGGTGGAATAATAGCATAAATTTAGGTTACTTTAAAGTTTTTTTCAATTTTTTTTAAAAAAAAATGAAGTTAGGATTAAGATTGGAAGTTTGTAATATTGCTTACACTGACCTTGCAGTCGGGCAAAATGGAGGGTTTTGTTATTTTCAGATAAAGAGTATTTATTTTTGAAAATTTATTTTTAAGCTCTCTGCCCAAATGATGAAGGGCATCTTCAATAAGGAGAAATTTTTTGTTTTGCATATCTGTTTTTATAAATTCTGCCACCTCTGCATAGTTAATAAAAAAATTGTCCTCAAAATCATATTCTATTGCAACATCAATAATGACCTTTTGCTCATTTTTTCTCTCATGTTCCAAAATACCTATGATACATGTAAAGCTGAAGTCTTCTATTTGAATTTTCAATTTATATGACTCTTTTTTCTTCACCCTTTATGACCCGGATGATATTGGGGATATGTTTGTAAAAAAGGATAAATACAATAAATACAACCGGTGCATGCGGCATATCCGGGTGAATGATAAAACTTGTAACAAGTAAAGACAAAACACCTGTAAGAGAAGAAACAGAAGAGATGCGAACTGTTTTTGCCATAACAAGCCACACAATGAGGGCAATCGTTGTTTCAATGGGAAGCATAAACAGCATAACACCCATTCCGGTTGCGATACCTTTGCCGCCTTCAAATCCAAGATAGGGAGAAAAACAATGACCCAAAACTGCCAAAACAGCAATAGCCCATAAAACGGACTCGTCAAGCCCCATGAAGTAGGCAACAGCTAAAATACTGACACCTTTGAGTGCATCCAATGCAAGGGTTGCAATACCGAGTTTTTTTGCCAGGTCCGGATTTTTTTCCTTGACAACGCGTAAAACATTTGTAGCACCTATACTGCCGCTGCCTGCTGACTTGACATCAACACCCGCAAATTTCTTTGCAAGCAAAAGACCGAAGGGAATACCGCCAATGAGGTATGCAGCAATGTAAAACTGTACATTGATATTAAATAAAAAATCCATAAATTACCTTAAATTATTTGAGTGACAGCATTCTACAGTTTTTATGCTAAATATATTTTGATATAATTGCATAATACAAAAATTATAGTAAACAGGATGATTTTTTGCAGTTAACAAATGATGAATTAAAAAAACGAATTACCGAGTTGAAAGAAAAACTGAGTGTTACAGTTGTTGCACACTTTTATCAGCGTGATGAAGTATTCGAACTTGCTGATATTACAGGTGATTCTCTGGAATTGGCTATGAGAACAATGGCAGATGACGCAGAATTTGTACTCTTTTGCGGTGTCGGATTTATGGGACAGAGTGTGAAAGTTCTCTCACCGGATAAACGTGTAGTAATGCCAAAAATTGCCTGTTGTGCGATGGCCCGTATGATTGATTCTTTTTATTATGACGATTCGGTGAAATTTTTGGAGGATAATGGCATTGCCAAAGAAAATATTTTACCAATTACTTATATAAACTCCAATGCTGAGGTAAAAGCAAAAGTCGGAGAGATGGGCGGAATGGTTTGTACAAGTTCGAATGCCAAAAAAATTATTACAACAGCACTAAGCGAAGGGAAGAAGATTCTTTTTGTCCCTGATCGATGTCTTGGGCAAAATATTGCCAATCAGATGGGACTGAAATCTATGGTTATCGGACAAGAGGGTGACCCAAAAGAGGCTGATATTATCTGTTATGACGGTTTTTGCTCTGTGCATCAACTTTTTACGCTTGAAGATATAGCTTTTTACCGTAAAAAATTTCCGGGTATAAAAATTGCAACACATCCCGAATGTGATCCCTCTGTTTGTGATGCCAGTGATTTTGTAGGTTCAACCTCACAGCTTATCAAATATATAACAGAGCTCCCGGAGGATCAAAAAGTAGCTGTGGGAACAGAGTTTAATATGGTAAATCGACTGCGACCAAAAAATACCTATGTTTTAAGCTCCACAAAACCGGAGTGCCCGACAATGAATGAGACAACACTCGAAGATGTCTATCTGACGCTTAAAGCAATAGACGAGGGTGCTCCTATTAATGAGATAGAAGTTGATCCAAAAACACAAAAATGGGCAAAAGTCGCATTAGAGCGAATGTTGGCATTATGATAGAAAAGTTTGTAAAAGAAGCCTTGGCTGAAGATGTGGGGCGTGGTGATTTATATGCACTCGTAGAGCCTGCGGTGCCTGCAAGTGCTAAAATCATAGCAAAAAGTGACGGTGTTGTTGCGGGACAAAAATATATAAACGTTTTGGCAAAGCTTGAAAAATTTTCCATTCAATGGTTAAAATCTGACAAGCAGTCGTTTCACAGTGGAGACACCATTGCAATTTTAGAAGCAGATTCGCATACGCTGCTTCGCTGTGAAAGAACAGTTTTGGATATGCTTTTACATGCAAGTTCCATAGCAACACTGACAAGAAAATATGTTGCAATCATAGAGCCGTACCGTGTAAAACTGTTGGACACAAGAAAAACAAGACCGCTGTTGCGTGTTTTTGAAAAGTATGCAACACGCTGTGGCGGTGCGGTTAATCACAGAATGGGGCTTGATGACTCACTGATGATAAAAGATACCCATCTCAAAACAATTCAAAACCTGCAAAGCTATATAGAAAATGCAAGAAAGGTTATTCCTTTTACTGCAAAAATTGAAGTAGAGGCCGATACGCTTTTTATAGCACAGGAAGCTATGCAGGCGCAGGCAGATATTGTTATGTGTGACAATATGACACCGGCTCAGGTTGAAGAGGTTGTGGCTTTTAGAAATGAAAACTATCCGCATATTCTTTTGGAAGCAAGTGGAAACATCTCTTTGGAGACCATTGAGTCTTATGCAAAAACAGGTGTAGATGCCATCAGTTCAGGTTCATTGGTGCATCAGGCAAACTGGATTGATTTGTCAATGAAGATGGATTAAAGGTCATAATTTATGGCTGATGATCAGGGAAAGACGGAAGAACCCACCCCCAAGAAGATAGAAGATGCCCGAAAAGAGGGAAATGTTCCAAAGTCTCAGGACACTTCGGGGGTTATAACACTTTTTGTCGCCATACTTGGAATTTTAATGCTTTTTCCCTATATGGCAACACATATGATTCGTCTTTTTCAATACTATTTTTCTCTTATAGGCATGCCTGTAGACAAGTTGTTTGCAATGGATATCGCTATTGTTACTATAAGGGAGTTCTTGCTTATGGTCATTCCTCTGGCTGCTGCTGTAGCCATTGCCGGAGTTGTGGCAGCACTTGCACAGTTCGGATTTTTATTTACAACAAAGGCTATTATGCCGGACTTTAAAAAGATTGACCCCATCAAAGGAACAAAGAATCTTTTTTCTTTAAAAAAACTTATTGAAGGTGTGAAAGTAACACTGAAATCTTTTACAACCCTGGGTGTCGGTTTTTTGTTTTTCTTTTATTTTATTGAAGAGTTGCCGATGGTTGCACTCTTTGGACTGCATGACCAGCTTGTCTGGCTCAAAGACAAAATGATAATTATTGCCTTTGTTATGCTCTTTATTATCTTTATCTTTGCAATTATAGATGTGATTATTGTAAGAAAACAGTATTTTGACGGGTTGAAAATGTCAAAACAGGAGATAAAAGATGAAATGAAAAATATGGAGGGTGATCCGCTCATAAAATCGAAAATCCGACAGATTCAAATGGAAGCCTCCCGAAAAAGAATGATGGCAGAAGTTCCAAATGCGGATGTTGTAATTACCAATCCTACACATTATGCTGTTGCCATAAAATATGATGAGGCAAAAGCGCGGGCTCCGATAGTTATTGCAAAAGGGATGGATCATATAGCACAGCAAATCAAAAAAATCGCCAGAGAGAATCATGTGCATATTGTGCAAAATCCCTCTTTGGCAAGAAGTCTTTACAAAGAAGTTGATGTAGACAAGCCTATTCCCGAAGCATTGTTTCATGCTGTAGCCGAAGTTTTAGCCTATGTTTACAAGATGAATAAAAAATAGTATATAATTATATTTAAAAAAGTAGACATTTGACAGCTTTTGATGATATAAAAAATGCAAAACATATAGTAATTCAGACAGATAACCTTTCGTTTGCAAATGCAAATGTCCTGTATTCTTATGTATTGACTCTGCATAAAAAAGTCTCTTTGGTTGCTACAGAACAAATAGATGAGAAGTTTTCTTTTTTGTCTTGGTTTTCCCATGTACGAGAAACTGTATCAAAGCAGGCAGACTGTACAATAGAAGCAAAACCTGATGCAACAGAACTCTATTTTGCATTAAAAGAAGAGGGCGTACCTGTCAATCAAAAAATGGCAACAGCACTGTTTGGGGCTCTTTTGGAATTTACACAGGGGTTTTCAAATGCAAAATGCACGGCTACAGCTTTTGGCGTGGCTGCTGAGCTTATAGAACTTAAAGCAGACCATCTTACATGTAAAGAGTTTTTACAAAGAAGAGAACCTCTGTCATTGTTTCGTTTGAAATCTATACTCTATAAAAAGATGTTACAGAGTGATAATGCACAGGTTGTGAACATGTATATCTCAGATGAAGATTTAGAATCTAGCGGTGCGAGTTTGAAAGATGCAGAAAAAGTAATGAGAGAAGTGTTGAAAATGGTACATGTAAAAGAAGTCAGACTTTGTAAAAGTGACGAAAATAACAAAATATTAAAATCAATTAAGGAAATATAATTTGAGAAACAAAAAAAACAGATCTTCGGTTGGCGGATTTTTTATAATGGCACTTCTTATAGGGGCAGGAGCATATGTTTATTTTTCTGCAATGTTTGAAAGAAATGCCCCTGTAATCACACTGCAGACAAATGGTTACTGGAATCTCAAGAAGCCATTGCCGTTAAAGATAGAAGATGAGAGCGGTATCAAATCATATAAAGTTATTTTACGAACAAAAAGTGGTGACAGTGAGTTGCTGTACAATCAATTGCTTTACCCTGAAAAAACAGTGAATCTGGAATTAGAACCGCCAAGAGGTGCCTCAGCAATCAAAGATAAAAATATTGAAATAATTGTACAGGCACAAGACGGCAGTAAATGGAACTTTCTAAATGGTAACACAGCGGTGAAATCTTTTAAACTGAGAATTGACAGGAAAAGACCGCAGGTAAATATTGTGAACAATTCCTATAAAATATCCCGAGGAGGTGCGGCTCTTGTAATTTTTAAAGCGGAAGATGAAAATTTAAAAGAGTTGTATATCAAATCAAATCACAACAAGCATTTTAAGGTAGAGCCTTTTTACAAAGAGGGATATTATATAGCTTTGCTTGCCTGGCCTGTGCAGGATGAAGGTTTTAAAGCGACAGTTGTAGCAAAAGATTCTGCGGGAAATGTGAGAAAAACCTATGTTCCGCTTTATTTGAAAAACAAAACATACAGGCTTTCAAAAATTACACTTTCGGATAAATTTTTAAACGGAAAAATTGCTGAACTTGCTGAAGAGTTTGATGAGACTCAGGGAGTAGAAGATCCTTTGCAAAGGTTTAAAATCATTAATGAAAATATACGGGAAAAAAATGAGGCTTTGATACATAAACTCACGTCAGATGTTCCACAGGAAATGATTAGCGATTTTAAAATTAAAAAAATCTATCCTTTGAAAAACGGAAAGGTTGTGGCATACTTTGGAGATCACAGAAAATACTACTACAAAGGTCAGTTTGTCAGCGAAGCGTACCATTTGGGCTTGGATATGGCCAGTCATGCAATGGCCCCAATACGTACACAAAACGGCGGGAATGTAGTATTCGCAGATTATAACGGACTGTATGGGAATTCCCCTATAATTGCACACGGACTGGGGCTTTATACACTCTACGGACACTGCTCAAGTCTGGAAGTCTCTGCGGGTGATGAGGTGGCACCAAACAGTGTTATTGCAAAAACAGGAAAAACCGGTTATGCAATGGGAGATCATCTGCATTTTGGTGTCCTTGTGCAGGGTATAGAAGTCCGTCCCCAAGAGTGGATGGACAAAAAGTGGATAAAACTTAATATTAATGATATCATTAAGAGTGCTAAAAAAATTATTGATGGCAAATAAAGGATAACGGATGTATCAAACAACAATCAAAAAAAGTGTGGAGCTTGTCGGGATAGGTCTGCACAAAGGTTCTCCTGTGCGATTAAGATTAGAACCTTTGGAGTCAAACAGCGGTATTGTATTTTATAGAAGTGATGTGGATGTTTCTATTCCCTTGGTTCCTGAGAATGTTGTTGATACGAAAATGGCGACAGTTATAGGCAAAGACAATTATGTCATATCTACAATAGAACATCTTTTGTCTGCGGTATATGCTTACGGAATTGACAATCTTCGTGTTGTTGTTGATGCAGATGAAGTGCCCGTGATGGATGGAAGCAGCGCAAGTTTTTGTATGCTTTTGGATGAAGCGGGCATTCAAGAACTCGATATTCCTAAAAAAGTGATGATGATTAAAAAAGAAGTAGAGATAAAAGAGGGGGAAAAATATGTAAAACTTTCCCCGTCGCCTGATTTGAACTATGATTTTACCATTAAATTTCCCCATCCTGTTATTCAGACACAGGCATATGTGCTGAAATTTACCAAAGAAAGCTATAAAAATGAAATTGCCCGTGCAAGAACATTCGGATTTTTACATGAAGTACAGTATTTGCGTTCAAAAGGGCTTGCTTTGGGAGGCTCACTGGAAAATGCAGTGGTCTTGGATGATAAAAAGATACTCAACCCTGAAGGTTTACGGTTCAGTGATGAGTTTGTACGGCATAAAATTTTAGATGCGATCGGAGATATGAGTCTGATTGGGATGAACTTTATAGGAAATTATGAAGCATTGGCAGGGAGTCATGATCTTAATCATAAATTGACACTGGCTCTGCTCAAAGATGCCGATAATTATGAAGTGGTAGAACTTGTCGGTGAAAAAACCAGAGAGTTAGAAAAAGCCTATGCCTAAGGTTGATGTTTTATGTATAGCATTGAGTTCACCGATTTTCATTGGTATATATGCAGAGGACAAACTTATAGAGACGATTGAGAGTCATGAAAAAAGTTCTGATGCTCTGCCTCTGATTTATAAAGAGATACTTGAAAAATATGAGATACAGAAACTTTTGTATGCAAACGGACCGGGAAGTTTTATGTCCATAAAAGTAGCCTATATATTTTTAAAATCACTGAGTATATTAAAGAAAATACCTCTTTTTGCAACAGATGCTTTTTATTTTAATAAAAACCAGCCTATCAAAGCGATTGGAAAGCTATATTTTGTTAAAATAGACCAAGAGATAAAAACTCAAAAAATAGAAACAGCACCAGAGGCAGATTTTATATTGCCGGATGTGTTGGATTATAAAGAGTTTAGCACAAATACAACGCCCCTTTATATGATAGGTGCAGTTGGATAGGATAATCAGTGACAATAAGTGTACCGGCAACATCTGCAAACCTCGGACCAGGTTTTGATACTCTGGGTTTGGCAGTAGATTTAAGAAACAGAGTTGAGTTTCATCCCTCAAAATTTTTTAGTGTAAGCATTAAAGGTGAAGGTGAAAACAACCCGAGACTCAAAGGGAACAATCTTTTTATCAGCATTTTTAATGACCATTATTCAAGATTGACAAAAAACAAACAAAATTTCAAATTTACATTTTATAATCAGATTCCAATGTCCCGTGGTCTTGGAAGTTCTTCTGCTGTAATAGTTTCAGCGATTGCTTCTGCGCATGAAGCGGCCGGTATAAGGGTTTCTAAGCGCCGTATATTAAATCACGCACTTGTATATGAATCGCACCCTGACAATATTACACCTGCTGTGATGGGTGGATTTAATGTTGCAACGGTTGAAAAAAACAAGGTTTTTTCTCAAAAAAAACATCTGCCGGATTATCTCAAAGCTGTAGTTGTCATTCCGAACAAACAGATGAACACCTCAAAATCAAGGACCGTGCTTCCTAAATCATATTCGAAAGAGAATGCAGTTTACAATCTTTCTCATGCAGCCTTGACTGTAGCTGCATTTTTCAATGAAGACTGGGAGATGCTCAAACTTGCGGCACAGGACAGATTTCATCAAAAAGCAAGAATGAAAACACTGCCGGAACTTTTTTCTGTACAAAAAGTGGCTTACGAAAGCGGTGCATTGATGAGTACCCTCTCAGGAAGCGGTTCTACATTTTTTTCATTGACGTATGATGAAGATTCTGCAATGATTGCCAACAGAATGAAGCAAAAATTTCCTGACTTTAATGTAAAAGTTTTGAATTTTGATAATGATGGCCTTATAATAGAGCGATAACTCTATTAAATAAAGTAAGATTTAGATATAATGGCAAAAAAATTTCATCAACCAACGAGAATGTGCGTTTCTTGCAGAATAAGAGAACCGCAATGTAATCTATTGAGACTGCAATGTTTTAATGGTGAATTGACAGCATTTGACGGGACGAAAAGAAGTTTTTATTTATGTCAAAGTTGTCTAAAAGAAGAGAAAAAACTTCTTAAAGCTTTAATGCGTCAATGCAAAAGCCCAGATAAAGATAAACTTATGAATAAATTAAAGGAGATCATCACTGATGATAGAAAAAGTTAGAGTACACGAAATTGCAAAAGAGCTAGGAATAGCTTCTAAAGATGTTTTAGAAAAAGCAAAAAAAATGGGTCTTGAAGTAAAATCTGCACAAAGTGTAGTAACAATGGAACAAGCAGAAAGTTTGGCAAATTACATAATGAATGGTGATGATACCACTGAAGCGAAAAAACCAAAAGTTGTAAAAAAGACATCTAAAAAAGTTAATGATGATACTCCTGAAGAAACAAAAAAAGATGAACAAGAGACACCTGTAGTACAAGAAGAAGTTGCAGCTGAAAAAAAGAGTTCAACTGAAACCCAAGCCGAAGTCAAAAAAGAAAATGAAGCTGAAACAGAAAGTGAAGTCAAAAAAGAAGCTGAAGTTGAAAAAGAGACAAAAGCTGAAAGTATAGACGAAAAAGAGAAAGGTGTTGACGAAAAAACACCAAAAGAAGAAGCACCGAAAAAAGAGGTGAAAAAAACGACATTAAGAGTAGTGTCTCCATCACTCAGACCTGCTATTAAAAAATCAGGTTTAAAAATCGTTAAAAAGAAAAAACCAAAAGTTGAAGAAACATACAGTATGCCTCAAAAACAGGCATCAGTTTCTTCTTATGGAAAAATGAGTGCTGAAGCACTCGAAGAACTGGCTCGTAAAAAGAAATCGACTACAAAACAGGCACCGACATCAAAAAAAGACCAAGGAAAAAAACTTGATATTTTTGGCGGTTCTTTGGCTGAAGTATCTATGGATATGGATGATCAGGTAACACTGCTTGATTTAAATGCAACAGAACGCGCACCAATAGCTCCGGAAGAACCTAGAAAACCGAGAGCCCCTAAGCCGGCTGGTAGAAATGCTAACAAAAAACAGGCACCACGCGGAAGAAAAGTTTCTCGTGACAAAAGAAAAAAATACGCAAAAGCATCGCATGAAGAAGAGATTGTAACACATGTTGAAATTCCTGAAGATATTCGTGTTTATGAGTTTGCCGAAAAACTGAAACGTCCGATGTCAGACATCATAAAAGTTCTTTTTGATCTTGGTA
Source organism: Sulfurimonas sp. (assembly GCA_026988735.1). GTDB lineage: Bacteria > Campylobacterota > Campylobacteria > Campylobacterales > Sulfurimonadaceae > Sulfurimonas. The sequence goes on along the minus strand of JALSKR010000116.1, from coordinate 5,141 downwards.
TGATGATGACGAAAAATGACTTTTTGGGTGCTGATGAAATTGAGATTTTATCTGAAGAGTTTGGTGTTGAAGTGACTGTAATCGATCCAAAAGATGAGTTTAATTATGTGCAAGAAACAGAAGAGGAAGACCCTGATGCTGTTGAAAGACCGCCTATTATAACAATTATGGGACATGTCGATCATGGTAAAACTTCATTGCTTGATTCTATACGAAAAGCAAAAGTAACCCAGGGCGAAGCCGGTGGAATTACACAGCATATCGGTGCTTACACGATTGAGCAAAAAGGCAAAGCAATTACTTTCATAGATACGCCGGGACACGCTGCTTTTAGTTCTATGCGTCAACGCGGTACTGATATTACAGATATTGTTATTATTGTTGTTGCTGCTGATGATGGTGTGAAACCACAAACACTTGAAGTAATAAAAATTGCCAAAGATTCAGGTGTACCGATTATTGTGGCACTGAATAAAATGGATAAAGAGACGGCAAATCCTGATTTGGTAAAAGGTCAAATGGCTGAACACGGTATTTCTCCTGTTGACTGGGGCGGGGATGTCGAATTTGTTCCTGTATCTGCAAAAACAGGTATGGGTATTGATGATTTGCTGGAAAACATTCTTTTAACTGCAGAAGTATTAGAACTCAAAGCCAATCCTGAGGCTCCTGCAAAAGCGGCGGTAGTTGAATCGTCTTTGGAAAAAGGACGTGGTCCTGTTGCAACTGTAATCGTGCAAAACGGAACACTGAAAGTCGGAAACAATGTTGTATGTGGCAGTTCGTATGGTCGTGTAAAAGCTCTTATTAATGAGAACGGGAAACAGATTAAAGAGGTCGGACCATCGCATACAGCAGTAGTAGTGGGTCTGAATGAAGTACCTGCAGCCGGTGAAATTATGATGGCGATGAGTAGCGATAAAGAAGCCAAAGAGTATGCACAGAAGCGTTATGAATATGAGCGCAACAAAGAGCTTTCAAAATCAACGAAATCAACATTGGAAGATATGACTTCTATGATTGCAGAAGGCAAACTGAAATCGCTCAAAGTGGTGCTTAAGACTGATGTTCACGGATCACTTGAAGCGATTAGAACTTCATTGACAGAACTGAGAAATGAGGAAGTGAAGATAGATGTAATTTCAAGCGGTGTCGGTGGTATTACAGAGAGTGATGTCGAACTGGTAAGCAATTCTGAAAACTGTGTGCTTCTTGGTTTTAATGTTCGCCCTACAGGTTCAGTTAAAGCACTGGCAAAACAGAGAAATGTAGATATCAGAACATATTCTATTATTTATCAGCTTCTTGATGATATGACCGGAATGTTGACAGGTATGATGGCTCCGAAATTTACGGAAGAAAATACAGGTCAGGCAGAAGTTAAAGATGTCTTTAAATCACCAAAAGGCATGGTTGCAGGATGTCTTGTTGTTGATGGCAAACTTATCCGTGGCGGACTTGTTCGTGTTATCCGTGAGGGTGTTGTGGCATATGAAGGCGAACTTGTATCACTCAAACGCTTTAAAGATGATGTGGAAGAGATTGGTAACGGTTACGAATGTGGTGTAATAATTTCGAACTATGATGATGTAAAAGTCGGTGATGTAATTGAAACATTCAAAAAAGTCGAACAAAAAGTTTCTCTGTAAAGAAAAATAATGAATGAAGCACAAATAAAGCAAAAAAGAACCGAGGCACTTTTATCTGAGCTCATTCCCGAAGCCCTCAGTCAGCTTAATGATAATCGCTTGCACGAACTCAGTGTCATTGAGGTAAAGTGCTCACGCGGACGAAGTGATGCAAAAGTCTATATTGATCCAAGTGATTTCAGTGAAGAAGAAAAAAGAACCTATATGCGACAGCTTAGAAAGGCACGTCCGCTTATAGAAGATTTTTGTTTAAAAGACCAAGGCTGGTACAGATGCCCAAAGTTGGCATTTGAATTTGATGAACAGTTAAAGAAATCTCAAAATATAGAAGACTTGTTTAAAAAAATAGCCAAAGAGCACAAAGGAGAAGAATCATGAGTTTACACAGTGATATAGAATCGGTAGTAAAATCAGTAGATTTGGAACTTTATGATACTGTGATTGTCAATGAAAATGATGAAACGATTTTTCGAATAAGTGTTATTTCACCTGAAATTGAAGATACAAAACGTAAAAGTGTGAGTCTTGATGCCTGTGTTGAGTTAACACATTTGATTTCACCTTTATTGGATGTCACACCACCTGTTTCTGGTGAATACAGACTCGAAGTCGGCAGTCCTGGAATTGAGAGAAAACTGACAACATTAGATCATTTTAAAAAATCTGTCGGTGAAAATGTTTCTTTATTGTTAGATGAAAAAGAAAAAATCAAAGGCAAACTTGTTAAAGTTGAAGGAAATAAACTTTTTGTAGAAAAAGAGAATGAACTTCAGGAAATTGATTTTAATACAGTAAAAAAAGCAAAAACCTATTTTGAATGGAAATAGATCATAACTTTTATATGAACCTTGCCCTTCATGAGGCTTGGAAATATCAAGGATTGACTTACCCTAATCCTGCAGTAGGCTGTGTTATTTTAGGCGAGAACGGCGAACTGTTAGCCGTAGAGGCGCATCATAAAGCCGGTGAACCTCATGCCGAAGTAAATGCGCTTCGGTCTGCATACTATAAACTGACACAAAACAAAGCAATACTGCAACTCCATACATCCAGAGAAATTCATACTTTTTTACTCCAAAACCATAACAATATTTTTAAAAACTGTTCTTTATATTCGACGCTCGAACCATGTTCACATGTGGGAAAAACACCTTCATGCGCTAATTTGATCGCACAGCTTGGCATTAAAAACCTTTATATCGGTGTAGAAGATTTACATGAGACAGCGGCAAAAGGCAATAAAATTTTAATCAAGAGCGGTTTACATGTAAGCATACATGTAAACAAAGAAAAGTGTGAAGATTTACTTTTTCCCTTTAGACGATTTATAAACGAAAGATTTGTCTTTTTTAAATGGGCGCAGAGACTTAACGGTACAACAGACGGTGGTATTGTCAGTTCTGAGACTTCAAGAAGAAATGTGCATGCTATGAGAAATGTCTGTGATCTGCTTGTCATCGGCGGTAATACGGTACGCAGTGACAGACCGACACTTGATGCACGCTTGGTAAACGGCAAAGCACCCGATATTTTAATACTTTCACGTCAAAAAGAGTTTGACAGAACTATTCCTCTGTTTCATGTACCAAATCGAAAAGTAACTATAGCAAGTGACTTTTCACTTCTGAAAAATTATAAAAACATTATGATTGAGGGCAGTGAAAAGATGTATGAGTTGAGTCGAGACATTGTTGATTATTATCTATGCTATCTTGCCCCTGGATTTGGCGGGCATGAAGGATTTAAAAATATTGAAGATAAATTTGATATTTTAAATGCAGGCAAAGAAGCAGAAGATATAATATTGTGGATGAAAAGAAGGATATAAATTTATGAGTATTTTAGACCAAAAAGATGATGTGAAACAAGAAAAAATCGTCTCTATGTTTGATGATATCGCCCCTACATATGATACTGCAAACCGTGTGATGAGCATGGGCGTAGATATATCATGGCGAAAAAAAGCCTGTGATTTGTCATTTGATTATTATGGCAAAAAAAATATTGACATGATAGTAGATGTTGCCTGTGGTACGGGCGATATGATGGGATTTTGGCAAAAGCAGGCACAAAAAGCAGGGGTAAATATAAGTGAATTTGTTGGAGTTGACCCATCAAACGGCATGGTTGATGTTGCCCGTAAAAAATTTCCGGATTTTTCATATCATATTGCAAAAGCAACAGAAATTCCACTTGAAAATACCAGTGCAGACATATTGAGCATTACCTATGGCATTCGCAATGTTGTTGAGCGGCAAGAAGCATTTTATGAATTTAACAGAATGCTCAAAAAAGACGGATTGGTTGTTATTCTGGAATTTATGAAAGATGAAAACAAAAATATTCTTAAAAGAATCCGTGATATTTATATGCATAAAATTCTTCCCTATGTCGGTGCTGCTATTTCCAAAAACCTCGAAGCATATACCTATCTTCCTGATTCTATAGAAAATTTTGTAACAATCCAGGGCATGCAGAAAGAGTTGGAAAATGCAGGATTTGAAATGCTGCATACACAAAGTTTTTCTATGGATATTTCAACACTGCTGATTGCACGTAAAAAGTAGATAAAATTTATGCATACCTTAAGTGTCTCAGCCCTTAATGAGCAGATAAAAACTGTTCTTGAAAGCACGTTTGAACGTGTTTTTGTTGAGGGTGAGCTTTCCCGCATCACGTTTCATAACTCAGGGCATATATATTTTACCCTCAAAGACAGAGATTCTGCTGTAAGCTGTGTGATGTTTCGGGGCAATGCTTCAAAGCTCAGATTTCGTCTGGAAGAGGGAATGAAGGTTACTATAGACGGTGCAGTTACACTTTACAAGCCCCGTGGAAGTTACCAGATAAACTGTTTTATGATTGAGCCTGCAGGTCAGGGTGCTTTGGCTTTGGCCTATGAACAGCTCAAGCAAAAACTTTCTGCTCAAGGATATTTCAGTCCTGAGAAAAAAAAGCAACTTCCAAAATTCCCTTCACGTATCGCACTGATTACTTCAGGCACCGGTGCTGCACTGCAAGATATGCTGCGTGTTGCCAATTCTCGCTACAGACTCTTGGAAATAGATGTCTATGATGTGCTTGTACAAGGTGAAGGTGCGGCTTTTTCTATTGTCAATGCTCTAAAAACTGCCGATACAAAAGGCTATGATATTATAGTTGTAGGTCGTGGCGGTGGCAGTATAGAAGATTTGTGGGCTTTTAATGAAGAGATTGTCGCCGATGCGCTTTTTCATGCAAAAACACCTATAGTTTCTGCTGTAGGACATGAAATTGACTGGGTGATCAGTGATTTTGTAGCAGATCTGCGGGCACCGACACCGAGTGCTGCAATGGAGATGATACTGCCTGACACAAATGAACTCTATCAGTATTTAGATTCGTTATCAACACAGTTGACGCAAAGAATAAGGCAAAAAATATATAACCTGCGTCAGGAACTGTTACATGTAAAGAACTCCTATATGCAACATTCCGTGGAGAAAAAATTGC
>JALSKR010000115.1 GCA_026988735.1 Sulfurimonas sp. | reverse complement strand
CGATGTTTACGACGGTGCCAACAAACATGCAAAGATAGAAGTCTACCCCCTGATACAGCAGATGCAAGACTACATCATCAAAAATCCAAAATATGTCGGTATGCTTCCACGCCGTGTGAGTATCGGCATCTCAGGAAATGAAGCAAATGTTAACTCTTTTTTTGCAAATGACCTCTACTTCGCTTTGGCGAAAAAAGACGATATTTACGGCTTTAATGTTTATATGGGAGGCAAAAATACAGAGATTGCACAGGATGCAGACATATTTTTACTACAAGAAGAGGTATTTGATTTTTTTACCGCTTTTGTTGAAACATTTTACAAACACGGTTCACGCTTTTCTCGTTCAAAAACCAGACTTTTTTATATGATAGAGGAGATGGGCTTAGCAAAACTCAAAGAACTCATAGAAAATATATATGGCAGAGAGTGCAACACTGCAGGTGAAATACAACTCCTACACAAAGAGTTTAAAGAGTTTGAACTTTTACACGATAACAGCTATGCTTTTTGCTACCAAACAGATTTTGCACGCCTCACACCACAGGAGATGCGGCAAATAAGTGACTATGCTAACAAACACAATGCCCAAATCCGTTTGGGAATTGATCAGAATATCTACATCCTCGGCATAAGCGAAAAAAAGGCGCCTTTTGCCTCACCCGCACTGAGTTCGACCATAGTTGCCTGTGCCGGCAATCTCTGTCCTTATGCCGTCTGGAGCATTAAAGATGAAAGTGCCAAGTACCTGCCACTTGAAAAAATCTACAAACATAAAATAAAAGTCGGCTTTTCAGGCTGTGCAAAAGGATGCGGACGTCACCGCCACACAGACATCGGGCTTATAGGGCTCAAAACAAACAATTTTGGAGACACAGACGGCGGAGCAAGAGTTTTTATAGGTGCAGAACACGACACCGGACAAAGCGTAGCAAGACAGCTTTTTTCCATGGTGCCTTTTGTCCACTTAAAAGAGACACTCACACTCATTGTCACACTTTTTGAAAAAAGCAACTGTAAAAATTTTCAGCTCTATGCCCATCACATTTTAAACAAATACTCCGAAGATTTTCTCAGCCTCTGGCATCTGTATAACCTCAAAAACAAAACAGTGCTCACACTGCCAAAACAGGAGAATCTACTTACATGTAAAGAAGAGGAACAACTGCTTTATGAAAGTTTTTCAAATGTCATACTCATAGAAGATGACTTCAAAAAAACACGCAGTGCTTTGGCAAAAGAGCTGTGGACAGTAGCAGGAAAAGACCCACACTACAAACCACCTATGAAGAGAATCAATGTCAGATAAAGTAAGTCCATCTACAGGCTATTCTAAAATAAATCTGCATGTCCGAAAAAAACAGGATACTGTGTACTTTTTCGCATATCTTCTAAAATTTTTCTGGCTCTGCTTTTTGTAGCTTTATCAAAATAAATCAGCATGTTTCTTGAAAATACAAAATCAAATTTACCCAAATTATGAAAATCTGAATCAAAAATATTGATAAGTTTAAATGCTGTTGCTGCTGTAAATGTTGCTCTCAGTGTGTACGTTTCTCCATCAAATATAAAGTATTTGTTTATCACTTCAGAAGATAAGTTTCTCAGATTTTTTGCTTTATATGTAGCGGTTTTTGCTTTTTCAAGTACCTGTGCATTTATATCAATACCTGTAACATGAAATTGGGTTAAAGCGATATCAGCTTCCAACAATGCAATAACTATACTATAGACTTCTTCTCCTGTAGCACAAGGCGCACATAAAATTTTTACTGGTGAAGTTGTATTTTCAACAAGCTGAACAAGCTTTTGTATCTGTTTAAATTCTCTATAAAAATATGTTTCATTAGTTGTAAGATAATCTATAAGTTCTTGTTGCAGTACAGTATTTCCCTGTACCTGTTGTAAAAGTTCTTCAAAGGAATAAATATTTTTTTGTTTCGAAAACAGTGTAAGTTTATTTTTTAAAATATTAGTCTGTTGCTCAAAGGTTATGCCTGTAATATCTTGAAAATATTGTGCTATTGGCTCAACTGTTCCAAATGATACCGCATAAGGTTTATTTTTTTCATCTGTTTGTCGCTTTGGTTTACCTTTTTTTAAAAAACGCATCATTATTCACAAAACTCACTTATAATTTTAACAATATTTTCAATAGGATAAATCTCTATATTTGGTACAAATTCTCGTGCACGGCTTGGCATTCCATCTATTATGGCACTCTCTTTTGTTTCAGTTAGGCATCGGCTTCCTTCTACACCCAATTTTTTACATCCTATAACACCATCTTCGCCAATACCAGTTAACAAAACACTCATTATAGCTGTCAAATTTCATAAACAAACAAAAGGTAGAACAAGAATTGCTTAACAATACGAAAAAGATGGATTGTAAAAATGTATGTAAAATATTCTTTTTCAGATTTAGAAATAACTGAAGTAAA
>JALSKR010000114.1 GCA_026988735.1 Sulfurimonas sp. | reverse complement strand
TTCTTAATATATTGCACCTTAATGGTGCTAAATCTATTCAAGAACAACTCATCAACAATAGATGGGATTTAGATGACTCTATTGCTCAACTCTTGAAATTTAGTTTTTAGTGGATTGGGGTGAACATAAAAAGATCATCCTTGTTTTTAATCATAAACTCAGGAATAATACTTTTAGATTTTGCCATTCTAAACTATCTCATTCTCAAACTTTCTTGTTTTTAACAGCCATTCGTATATATATATGCAGTATCTCAATTGCTGCGGGAGTAATTCCGCTGATATTCATTGCAGCCTGGAGTGTCGGTGGAGAAAATGCTGCGAGTTTTTCCTGTACCTCTTTTGAGAGTCCGCTCACACCTGTGAAATCAAATCCTTCAGGAATTTTGACTTTTAAATACTTTTTCATGCGCTCAATCTCTTGGCTTTGCTTATCAACATAACGGGCATATTTTCCCTCTACCAAAATCTCTTCTTTTATATAGTCATTATATTTGTCAAGTTCGGGCATGATTGTTATCATCTTTTGTACATCAAAAGTTTTACGTGCTACAAGCTGTTGTGCGGTTGAGACATCCTTTAAAGGCTGCTCGTCCATTGATGCAAGCAGTGCATTAAACTCTTTATTTGGTGTAAACTTTGTATCTTCTAAGAGCTGTGCACCCTCTTTTATCTGCTGTGCTTTTGTTTTGATTTTTTCATAATGCTCATCTGAAATCAGTCCGAGTGCATGACCATATTTTCCAAGTCTTATATCTGCTGACTCTTCACGAAGTAACAGTCGATACTCGGCACGGGATGTGAACATTCTATATGGTTCATTTGTTCCCTTTGTTACCAAATCATCAATAAGTACGCCTATGTAAGCCTCATCCCGGCGCAGTATCAGCGGTTCTTTGTTTTGCAATGCAAGTGCAGCATTAATTCCCGCCATAATTCCCTGCGCAGCAGCTTCCTCGTAACCTGTTGTTCCGTTTATCTGACCGGCAAGATAAAGCCCTTTGATTTTTTTGGTTTCAAGTGTATGTTTGAGTTCGCGCGGATCAACAAAATCGTACTCTATGGCATATCCGTAACGGACAATTTTTGCATTTTCCATTCCCTTGACCGAATGAATCATATCGCGTTGCACTTCTGGTGGCAGGGAGGTACTTAGACCATTGACATAGATTTCTGTATTGTCCATGGTTTGTGGTTCTAAAAAGAGGTGATGACGCTCTTTGTCTGGAAACTTATCTATTTTGTCTTCTATTGAGGGGCAGTACCTTGGACTTTTTCCGGCAATCTGCCCTGTAAAAAGAGGGGCTCTGTAAAAATTGCTCTCAATAATCTTATGTGTTGTCTCATTTGTATAAGCGATGTAACAAGGGAGCTGTTTTTTTGTGGCACGGAATTTTTCTCTGTCTGTTCTAAAGCTAAAAGGATTCGGTAACGCATCGCCTCCCTGTTCTTCCATCACTGAAAAATCAATGCTTGAAGAATCAATACGCGCACATGTTCCTGTCTTTAGACGTGCCATTTCAAGTCCTGCATCATTTTTCAGTGAAGCAGAAAGCCCTACACTTCTTGGCTCTCCAAAGCGTCCACCCTCTAACTGCACTTCTCCTACATGTATAATGCCGTTGAGAAATGTTCCCGAAGTAATAATGACTTTTTTTGCTCTGTATTCATTTAAAAGTGCTGTGCGGACACCTATTACTTCCTTTTCTTCTATAATTAAAGACTCAACCGTATCCTGTGCCAAATCAAGATTAGGCGTATCAAGCACTACATTTCTGGCTATAACACGGTACTTGTCCATATCTATTTGCGCACGGCTTCCGCGAACTGCCGGACCTTTTGTCTGGTTGAGTATGCGAAACTGTATGCCTGCTTCATCGGTAATAAGCCCCATTTCACCGCCAAGCGCGTCAAGTTCACGAACCAGATGCCCTTTTGCAAGTCCGCCTACTGCAGGATTACAGCTTGTTGCACCGACATTCTCGGCAAGCATTGAGACCAGCAGTGTTTTGTTTCCCATGCGAGCTGCTGCCAAAGAAGCTTCTATACCTGCGTGACCACCGCCTACTACTATTACATCATAATTCATTTATACATCCTATTCTTGCAATACAGCTAATTTATATAAGTAGTTTAATTTGCGGATTTTGAAAATCATTTAAGAATTCAAGGATAAATTCTGATTTTCAACCCTCGGAAAAACCACAGGATGTAGTTTTGAGAATGAGCTAATTAAATTACTTATATAAACTTACACCATTTTATTAATGCGAATTTTATCATTTTTCAGTATCATTTGCATAATATAAACTAAATTACCTGAGGTTTTTAAGATGAGTGCAGAATTATTTAAAGATTATGTACCTGAAATACTCATATATGACCCCGAAGTTGACGGAAGCTATGAGCATAAAATACGGGATGAACATCTCAGCACAAAAGAAAA
>JALSKR010000113.1 GCA_026988735.1 Sulfurimonas sp. | reverse complement strand
GACTTGATTGTCAATGAAGAAAAATTTGTAAAAAAGTACAGTCTTATCTACACCCTGATTGTCTCTTTTATACTGCTGACTCCTTTGTCACTGTATATTAACCATAAAATAAACCTGCAAGAAGTGCAGACAGAGGTAGAGTTAAAATCTATCCAGGCACATATCATCAAGGCTATGGAAAACTTCGGAAACCACCCCCAGGAAATATTTGAATTCCCGAAGTTTGCCTCTTTTAACTCAGGTCTGTACAAAAAAGATTTCACTCCGGTATATACACAAATCAACGAACCACTTCCCTCCTATATGCCGGGATACCACTCCAAAGGCTCTCACAGGTACCTCATCACAGAACTCCCAGATAAAAAATACTTTTTTGCAAACTATTTGGTTACAAAAACAGAAATCTCTTTCGTTCCTGTTTTTTTCGAAGCCAGCCTCATTGCCTTTGGAATTATTACACTCATTTTACTGCTCTCCTTTTATTTTTTGAAAAGCTTTTCAAAACCATTCAGACGAGTCAACGAGAAACTTGATGATTTTATAAAAGAGTCTATGCATGAAATCAACACACCTTTAAGCATAATAAATGTCAATGTCGATCTTTTTGATGCGCTGTACGGCAAAAACAAATACTTCAACCGTATAAAATCAGCAACACGCTCTCTTGCCACAATTTACAATGACATGGATTATCTGATAAAACAAAACAGAGTCGAGTATAAAAACGAGCCTATCAATCTTTATGACTTTTTACAGGAGCGTGTCTCTTATTTTGAACTTATATGCCAGCTAAAAGAGATAGAACTTCTCTTTACATGTAATGTAGAAAAACTCGTACTCTTTTTCAGTACAACGAAACTGCAACGAATCGTTGACAACACACTCTCCAATGCCATAAAGTTTTCATTTGCAAAAAGTAAAATAGAGATAAAACTTTTTTATGACAACGAACAAAATATATGCCTGAGTATCCGAGACTATGGAAAAGGCATACAAAATCCGCAAAGAATTCTTGAACGCTACTACAGAGAAAATGAGTATAAAAACGGATTTGGCATAGGTATGAGCATAGTCAAATCTATCATAGACGAAGCCGGCATTCACCTCGACATTCAATCCAAACCGGGAAAAGGAAGTATATTTACCTATACCTTCAAAAAATCTATGTTCCAATCAGTTCCTGTTTGATTGCTCTGTAAAATTCTTTATAGGTAGCACGGCGAAAAATGTACTCTTTGGTTTTAAAAAGTGTATCAAATACTATTTTCCACAAAGTAGAAAAATTTTTATCATTTCGCAGTGCGCACAGTTTCTCCTGCATTTTCAGCTCTAATTTTGCCAACTCCCGGGCATGTTTCACATACTCTTTTATCAACTCATAGTCAATGCCGACTTCCTTGCAGTTCTCTATCAGATTCACTATACAGGCCTCTTTTTGGGTATAATCATTCTCACTTATTGGCATTAAAACGCCATCACAAAGAAGTCTTTCCAGGAGATCTTCATCAATATCAAAATGCTCTATAAACTCTTTTTTTGTATAGTGCTCACTGTGAATCTCAATACCGCTTAAAGTATTCATGAGCGGAGCCAGCATAGTGTAAGAACTCGAAAATGAGTTGTTTTTTTTCTCTAAAACAAGCTTCACCTGTTCGTTACTGCTGCCCATCTCCTCTTTCATATATTTGATATATTTTATAAGTTCTATATGTTCATCACTGTATTTATGAACATTTGCCTTCACTTTTACAGGATTTGGCAAAAGTCCCTCTTTTATATAGTAAAGTATAGTTGATTTTGGAACACCTGTTTTTGCCACAAGTTCAGACATTTTATAATCCATTTTCCATCCTAATTAATAACTGATTAAGAATTATATCATATAATTTAAATCGTAAAGTGTTACTTTGCACTATTTATTTTAGAAATGGAGTTGATATGCCTAGACAGATACCTTGGTGGGTTGGCGGAATTGCAATGAGTTTACTTTTTTATTTTAGTTTTTCAACATTTGGAGCAAATCGTCCCATTGGTGCTTCCACAGGGATGGCTTATCTTTCAACGGTTTTATTCGGGCTTGATGCAGAGAGTTATACTTACACAGCAGAGATAGAGCAATCCGGAGCATGGGAAGGCGTTATGCTTATTGGTGTTTTTTTTGGCGGACTTTTTATGTCAATCTTTGTAACTAAATCTTTTCATTTGAGTCTTATTCCTACACTCTGGAAAGAGAGAAAAAACAGATCCGTCAAATCCCGCATGTTTTGGAGTTTTATTGCAGGATTTCTCCTTGTATTTGGCGCCAGGCTTGCAGGCGGATGTAATGCCGGACATATTTTGTCCGGTGGCAGTCAGTTGGCACTCAGTGGCATAATTTTTGCCGTTTTTGCACTGGGAACAGGTGTTATTACCGGAAGATTTTTTTACAAGAAAAAGGTTTGCAAAAATGATAGATAGAATCATACATATG
>JALSKR010000112.1 GCA_026988735.1 Sulfurimonas sp. | reverse complement strand
GTACAAAAGGTGATTTTTCTTTCCATTAAAACAACTTTTACCATTGCTTGGATATAATTCATTTTTAAAAACCAATTTTTAGGAAACCCCCGTGAGCCAACAATTACAAAACATTGATGAACAGTTAGCCAACCATAAGCTTTCGCAAGAAGACTATATACATATTAAAGAGATTTTAGGACGTGAACCGAATTTGGTTGAATTAGGTATATTTTCAGCCATGTGGAGTGAACACTGTTCGTATAAATCTTCGAAAGTACATTTAAAAGGGTTTCCTACAAAAGCACCATGGGTTATTCAAGGTCCTGGTGAAAATGCCGGTGTTATTGATATTGGTGATGGATATGCGGCAGTTTTTAAGATGGAGTCACATAACCATCCAAGTTTTATAGAACCCTATCAGGGGGCGGCAACCGGTGTCGGCGGAATTATGCGTGATGTTTTCACAATGGGTGCCCGTCCTGTTGCGAACTTGAATGCGCTGCGTTTTGGTAATGTTTTAAACAAAGATGATATTTCCAAGCATCAACGCTATCTGGTACGTGGTGTAACTGAGGGAATCGGTGGTTACGGTAACTGTATGGGTGTTCCTACTATCGGTGGAGAAACCAGTTTTGATGAGTGTTATAACGGAAATATCCTTGTTAATGCTTTTACTTTAGGGATTGCCAAAAGTGATGAAATTTTTTACGGTAAAGCAGAAGGAACAGGAAATCCTGTACTCTATGTAGGTGCAAAAACAGGTCGTGACGGTCTTGGCGGGGCTGTAATGAGTTCGGACAGTTTTACAGAAGAGAGTAAATCTTTGCGTCCTACAGTTCAGGTTGGTGATCCTTTTACAGAAAAACTGCTTTTAGAAGCATGTCTGGAGCTTTTTAAAACAGATCATGTTATCGGAATTCAGGATATGGGAGCTGCAGGGCTTACCTCTTCATCATTTGAAATGGCGGGACGTTCGGGTTCTGGAATGATTATGCATCTTGACAAGGTTCCTGCCCGTGAAGAAAATATGACTCCGTATGATTTTATGCTCAGTGAATCGCAAGAGCGTATGCTTTTATGTGCAAAAAAAGGTTCAGAACAGGCAATCATTGATATTTTTGAAAAATGGGATCTTGATGCTGCTGTTATAGGCGAAGTGACAGATACCGGAAAAATGGAGCTTTTTTGGCATGGAGAAAAATGTGCTGAGGTTCCGGTTGATCCTGTGAGCGAAGAGGCCCCGGAATTAAACCGTCCTATGAAAAAACCAGCTTACCTGGATGATATTCATAAAGTAAGTATTGATGATTTTGACAGAGTGTCAAATCAGGAAGCATTTGAGAAACTGACAAAGTCTATGGAAGTAGTTGATAAATCATGGATTTATACACAATATGACTCTATGGTACAGACAAATACTGTTAAAAACGGCGGAATGCTCGATGCTTCAGTAATCCGTGTAAAAGAGAATAAAAAAGCTTTGGCAATGTCAGCTGATTGTAATGTACGCTACTGTTATATAGATCCAAAGATGGGAGCAGCAGCTGCTGTTGTTGAATCTGGGCGTAATGTTGCGATGAGTGGTGCTAGACCACTTGCAATTACAGACTGTCTTAACTACGGTAACCCTGAAAATCCTGAGGTTATGTGGCAATTTGGTGAGGGCTGTCTTGGTATCAAAGAAGCATGTGCGGAGCTTACTACACCTGTTATCGGTGGAAATGTTTCACTCTACAATGAAACAAACGGTGTTTCAGTTTTTCCTACCCCTTCAATTGCAACTGTAGGTGTAAATGATGATGAAAATAATGTGCTTATGTCAAGTTTTCAAGCTGAGGGCAATGCTCTTTATCTTGTAGGTGAGAGTAAATCAGAATTTGGCGGTTCTTTATATATGAAAGAACTGTATGATACTGTTGCAGGTGTTATACCGGAGATTGATTACAAAAAAGAGCTGGCTCTTTGGGATTTGGTTATAGAATCAAATAAAAAACATCTCCTGGAATGCGCAAAAGATGCAAGCAGCGGCGGTGTGGCAATAGCCCTTGCTAAAATGGCGGCTACAAGCGGACTTGGCTGTGATGTAGATATGAGTGTTGCGGATGACAGAGATATTTTTGCAGAGAGCATGAGTCGTGCTGTCATTGAAGTGAAACCTGAAAACTGTGAAGCTTTTGAAGCAATGATGAGTGAAGCAATCTCTTTTGAAAAGATTGGAACAGTCGGCGGAGAGAATGTTCGAATAAACGATGTGAATATGAGTATGAAAGAACTTAAAGAGAACTATTTTCATACATTTAAGAAAATCATAGAACAAGATTTATAGTAATAGCTAAAACTTATAAAACTTTAATTGTTTTCAGTATATAATTATCACGAAAATATCACAAAGGAAAAGATAAATGAAGAAAAATATATTAACTGCACTGATTGCACTGAGTATTGCATTTTTTGCAACAGGATGTTCTACAATGCATATGGGTTGGGTTGCAGTAAC
>JALSKR010000111.1 GCA_026988735.1 Sulfurimonas sp. | reverse complement strand
CGCATACAGTAATAAATATTCCCAGATAGTTATAAAAGGCAATATGTGTCAACTGCGGTATTGTATCATGTTTTTTTCCTGCTAACTCTACTGATATTATATGTAAAAAAAGTTCAAATTTTTCAATTATAAAACCAAGAATAATAAGAGAAATAGAAGTTCCGATAAGTGCGGTAGTTGATCTTTCCACTGCCATTAAATCTTTCGGATCAATAGAAGATTTTTTTTCCTGCATACATAAGTTCCTATCTTATATTTTCTTAGACATATACAAACCATTTTAAGAGATTTTAACCAAGAAAGAGATAAAATCGCGTCAATTAATACATAAAGAGTCTAAATATGCTAAAACCATTACTAATTGAAATCGGTGTTGAAGAACTTCCTGCAGTTCCTCTTTTAAAAGAGATGAAAAATATTGAAAAAAAATATGCCGATATTTTGCAAAAACATGCCCTTTTAAGTGAGTTTGAATTTTATTATACGCCTCGTCGTTTGGTAATGTGGCACAGGGAATTTCCAATCCAGCAGGCTGACAGTGTAGAAGAATTTTTCGGTGCTCCTTTGGCAGTTGCCTATAAAGACGGAGAGCCTACCAAAGCGGCTGAAGGTTTTGCCCGTAAATGCGGTGTGACTTTAGAAGAACTGAGTACGGCGCAAAAAGGCGGTAAAGAGGTTCTTTACTACAAAAAAGATGTGGCAGGAAAAGCATCAACTGAGCTGCTTCCAGAGATTATACATACCTGGCTTAAATCACTTGACTTTGGGAAGTCTATGCGTTGGGGCAGTCTGCATGAGAGCTTTATCCGTCCTATCAGATGGATAAATGTGCAACTCGATGATACACTCGTGCCTATGCATATGTATGGCATAGACTCTTCAAAAACTACGCGTGTTCATCGTATAGCGAATTTTAATCCTGTAGAAATCGCAGGGACAAAAGCGTATTTTGAAACACTCAAAAACGGTGGAGTTACTCTGTTTCAACAAGAAAGAGAAGAAAAAATACTCGGTGACATTAAAACTATTGAAAAAGACAATGCTGTCAATGTTGAAATTGATGATGACCTTTTTGCAGAGGTTGTTGCCATTACTGAAAATCCGACAGCACTGCTTGGCTCGTTTGATGCAGCATTTTTACGACTCCCTCCAGAGGTTATCATCACCTCTATGAAAGAGCATCAACGCTATTTTCCTGTCTTTAAAGATGGCAAACTTATCAATAAATTTGTCGTAGTTTCCAATGCTTTAACAGATGATTTTTCAGAAGTCATAGCAGGAAATGAGCGAGTGCTCCGTCCTCGTTTGGCAGATGCACTTTTCTTTTATGATAATGACCTCAAAAATGGACTCAGTACAAAAGGACTTGAAAAAGTTGCCTTTTTTAAAGGGCTTGGCAGTGTTACCGACAAAATAAAGCGTGAAGAAAAAATTGCAAATGCTTTATATGAAATGTATAAACCTGATGCAAAAAAAGAAGATTTAAACAGAGCCATAGAACTTGCAAAAGCAGATCTTATGAGTGAGATGGTGTATGAATTTACAGAACTTCAGGGGCTTATGGGGTACTACTATGCAAAAGAGGCAGGGGAGAGTGATGCGGTAGCTTTGGCGATAAAAGAGCAGTATTTGCCTGAGGGTGAAGAGAGCGAACTGCCTTCTACGCCTTTGAGTGCCATAGTTGCGATGAGCATCAAGCTTGATACACTGCTTGGACTTTTCAGTGTCAATGAAATTCCAACAGGTTCTCGTGACCCATTTGCATTGCGTCGTGCTGTAAATGGTATTATTCGTATCGTTAATGAATACGGCTTTGCATTTGATATAGTCAAAACGCTCAAAGAGCTTGCTAAAAATTATGACAGTATTGATTTGGAAAAACTTGAAAACTTCATTTTGGAGCGTATCAGAAGATACTATAAAGTCAATCCGTCTATTATCGAAGCCGTTTTGGCATCAGGAGAGAGAGAACTTTTAGCACTTGGTCGTAAAATCGAAGCACTCAATACTCTTGTAAACTCAGAAGGTTTTGATGAAGTCTCGTCCACATTCAAGCGTGTGGCAAATATAACCAAAGAGATTGATTTCAACAATGACTTACATGTAAATGAGAGTTTGCTCACAGAAGAAGCAGAAAAAACACTTTATAAAAGATACAAAGAAGTGACAGCTAAAACATATGAGAGTTATGAAGAAGAACTTGATGCACTGCTAGGACTCAAACCTGAACTTGATGCCTTTTTTGACAGTGTCATGGTAAATGTTGAAGATGAAAAAGTGAAAAACAACCGTAAAGCATTGGTAGCGTCTATTTATAAAAGTATATTTAAAATTGCGGATATTAAAGAAGTCAGTATAGCTATCCTAAATCAAACTACAACAAAGATTTCTTAATTGTTGTTGATAGTTATGCTCCATTGAATCTAATAGATTTGAGATGAATTTTTTAAATTTTGAAGCGGTAATAAATATCTCTTTT
>JALSKR010000110.1 GCA_026988735.1 Sulfurimonas sp. | reverse complement strand
ATTATGGCAGGATAAACAGTTTGGCCCGTTTGCAACGGTAGCTTTATATGGAATGGTAATTCTGAGCATAGAACTTTCAGTTGATTCGGTGATTTTTTGAATCATCTTCCCTGTTTTTAAAACTTCTGCATCAATTGCATCCCGTATGGTTTCACTGTTAAAACCTTTTCCATATTGTTTGATAACTTCATCAGAACGGACAATCCATAAGTTTTTGATTTTATCATTGTTGGAACTGATTTGGTTGAGAAAATAACTTCTTTTGTCCATAATGCCATTGACCATGTGTGCCGTTAAGCCGTCTTTTACAATTGCTGCAGCCATTGTGGCTTTTTGTGTAGCACTTTTTATACTGTATTCTCTGAAGTTTAAAGATACATTGACGATGGTAGCTATACCCAAACCCAGAAGCATGAGCGCGACAAAGAGTAAGAGTTTTGATTTTGTTTGCATGTTATTCACTTATAATAAGATTGTTCTCAATATATTAACCAGAAACAAATTAATTTAAAGTGAAAAATGCTTAACTTAATGCCATTGATCCTTTAGGGTGGGCTTGAAAGGAGAGAAAACACATGTTTTACGAAATACCTATTCTACAGTAACACTTTTTGCAAGATTTCTTGGCATATCAACATCATTTCCAAGACGTATGGAAATTTCTAATGATAAAAGCTGTACAACTACCATCATTTCAAAAAACTCCAACATATAATGCGGATGTTCTTTTGTTTGTATAAAATCATCAGCTTTGTCAAATTCCAAAGGACTGATAGCACAGATTGTAGAATCTCTGGCACTCAGTTCTTCAACATTGCTTTTTGACTTTTCATAGAGCATGTGTTGCGGAAGCAGGGCAATGGTAAAAAGCTCCGGATCAGCCAAGGCGATAGGTCCGTGTTTCATTTCCCCGCTGGGATAACCTTCGGCATGCAAATAGGAAATTTCTTTGAGTTTCAAAGCACCTTCGAGTGCCAGGGGAAAGAAAACATCTCTGCCTATAAAGAAAAAACCGTGTCCGTGCAGATAGCGTTTGGATAATCTTTTAATACGTTCATGCATCGCATCCTCTACATGTACGCTTGTCGGAATTGCACGCAGATAATGTATATGTTGTGTGAGTTCATCTTCTGTGAGTGTTTTTTTGCTTTGTGCTACATGTAAAGCAAGCATCCAAAAAACCGTGACCTGTGTGGCAAAAGCTTTTGTAGAAGCAACTCCTTTTTCAATACCTGCACGTGTGAGTATTGCTCTGTCGGCTATGCGAACCATTGAAGAGTTGTCAACATTGCAGATAACGAGTGTTTTCAGTCCGGACTGTTTTGCCATTTTCAGTGTTTCAAGCGTATCAGCGGTCTCACCGCTTTGGGAAATGACGACAAAAAGTGTGTCCTTGCTCATAAGAGGGGAACGATAACGAAATTCAGAGGCAATCTCTACAGAGGTTTTTATTTTTGCATAGCGTTCAAACAGGTAAGAGGCTGTGAGCGCTGAATGATAGGATGTACCGCAGGCACAGAGCTTTATTTCATTGATGCCCTCAAAAAAATTCTCTTCAAGCTCGTCAAAAAAAACTTCATTTTCATTTAAACGTCCAAGGAGTGTATCGGCAATGACACTGCTTTGCTCATAAATCTCTTTTTCCATAAAAAACCGAAAGCCCTCTTTTTGTGCTGAGAGTTTGTTTGTTGCAAGCTGTATGAAATGAGGTTCTTTTTGTGTATTGTTTTTATCATAAATAACAAGTTCATTTTGTGTGACATATCCATAGTCACCATCTTCAAAATAGTTGACTTCTCTGCACTCCCCGATAAGCGGTGTATCCGATGAGGCAAAGTATTTGTCATTCTCCTTGTTGATGCCTATAAGCATAGGGGAACCGTTTTTTGCAAAAAATATTGTATTCTCTTCCTCTTTTGTAACCAAAAGAATGGCATAGGCACCTTTAAGCTCAGAAATTGTTTTCTCAAAGGCCTTAAAAGCATTTTTCAAATCTTTCAAATTTTTTTCAAATTGATGTACAATGACTTCGGTATCTGTCTGACTTAAAAACAGAGCACCCTCTTTGAGCAGTTCTTTTTTTAATTCTGCATAATTTTCTATAATACCGTTGTGTACAACATAGGCGTTCACACCTGTATGCGGGTGGGCATTGAGTTCTGTCGGCTTTCCGTGTGTTGCCCACCTGGTATGACCTATACCTACAGCAAAGCCTCTGGTTTCAAAATCTTTTGTTCTTTTTTCAAGATTGACAAGCTTGCCAACAGATTTAAAACTGGAAAAGTTACCATTGCTCAGGACTGCAATTCCGGCAGAGTCATAGCCTCTGTACTCCAGCTCTTTGAGACCGTTGATTAAAATTTTTTTTGTATTTTTGCTTCCTATATATCCGACAATTCCGCACATGCAGTACCTTTATTTTGTATTTTTAGAGGTGCCCTTCACTGCCATTAAGTTAAGAAAATTAATGCTTTCTCGGAACCGGTACTTCAGT
>JALSKR010000109.1 GCA_026988735.1 Sulfurimonas sp. | reverse complement strand
TAAAAGAAGCAGTAGAAAAGCTACCGAATGTAAAAGATGTTGATGTAGAGGTTGTCTGGGAACCGCAATGGAATATTTCAATGGCTGATGACAATGTCAAAAAGGCTTTAGGCGCTTAAAACACGGGCCTACTCGTTGGGCTCATGTTTTAAATAACTGTTTTTAATTACGATCATCTCATAGACTGAAACTTCCGGCATAGCCTCTTTTATAAGTTTGTCTGTATCAGAATATTTTCCATGCATCTGTTTTATCTCATCATACGCTTTTGGTTTGACCTCACTTGTTGCAACAGAGATAACAGCAACCCATATAAGAATGATGGCAATCCAGACTATTTTTTTTGCTCCGGCATAGACACCTAAAAAATGAAAAATAATTGTCAGAACAATTCCAAGACTCAACAAAAATGTTAAACTCATAGTTTTATCCTTTCTCCTTCCGGGGTAATTGTAATATTTGCATCTTTAAACATTTGGTCTCCAAAATCTTTGACACCCAAAGTTCCCAACAGCATTAAGATGACAACCAAAAACAAAAAAACAACAGCCATACCATATCTTTTGAGTCTACTTATCATCTTTAGTCTCATCTTTTGGGGCAATAGGTGAATAGTCTACACATCTTGCTGTGTGAAAATCTCTGATAAAATCAGGATTCTTGAAGTAGTCACCATCAAGTTTCCATCCAAGCTTTTTAGAAATCAAAACAGATTGTGAAATAGTTCTTCTCATTTTGTTTTCACAGATGACAGTTTTGCCTTCATTGAAAATTTCTTTGACACCCTGCATCCTTTTGGTTGTTACAAAATAATGAATACCTATCATAATGGCAAATATGGCAAATATACCAGTCATTCCTTTTTTAAAGGCACCTTTTGGCATAAAATCTCTTGTAGTGACAAAAGCTGTAATAGCCAAAAAAAATATTCCTATTACAATATATGCAATTTCCAATTCAAAAAATCTTTCCATTATATTTCTCCTTTATGCAACTGTAGCATGTTTTTCTTCCCATTCGGCAAATTTAGGTGTGAAATACTCAATCCGTACTTTTTTAAACTCTTTTGATGAATACAAAGGCATATATGCTTTTGATTCTATCTCCTTTGCCATCTCCGCAATCATGGCATTTGTCTCTTGGGTCGTTTTTCCGTGGACCATAGTAAAAAGATTGTAGGGCCAGTTTTTGTATTTTGGACGCAGATAGCAGTGACTTACGGCAGAAAAAGCTGCTGCCTTTGCACCTATCTCATCACCGATTGCTTCATCAACATCCCATACGACCATGGCATTTGCATTAAAACCTGCTTTCCTGTGGTTTAAAATGGAGGCAAAGCGTCTCATGACACCGGCTTCCTGTAATTCCTGCAGGGTATCGAAAAAGGTTTTATAGTCTATATTGAGATCATTGATGATATCAGCAAAGGGTTCACTGACAAAGTCAATGTCATACTGCACTCTTTGAATGATTTTATGGTGCAAAGGTGTCAGTTCTATATCTTTATGGATAACTTTTTTCACCTCTTCTTTTTTTTCGTCTTTTCCTGTCGTGTTGAGTTTGACATTGATTTTAAAGAGTTTTAATGTCGGAAGTACAATATAGTCATCAGCCTGTGTGAGTGCAGCAAGCGTTTGTATTGTCTTTTCCAGCCCCAGGAGAGAATCAGGTGTAACTGCCATGGTAAACCAGATGTTAAAATCATGGTTTCTTTCATAATTGTGTGAAACACCCGGATGGGCATTGATAATTTTTACAGCACTGCTGATCTTTTCTTCGGGAATTTTAAACGCAACCAGAGATGATTTGTATCCCAGGCGTTTTGTGTCAAATATGGCGGAAGTCTGCCGTATGATATTTGCTTTTTTTTCTGCCTGCAATATCTCTAAAACTTCATCTTCTTGCATACCCAACTCACCAGCAATAACCTCAAAAGGTTTTTGTACCAACGGAAACTTTTTCTGTATTCTTGAAAGTATCTCTTGTTTCATCTGTATTACTTTATATTAATTTTTAGCATAATGATTGTATCTATCTTTATCTAAATTTAAATTGATATTTGTCAAGAACTTTATGTCTGTATATGTTATGATTAGATTACAAAAACTTAAGTAAGGGTATTTGGAATGGCTTATTTTCCGGCATTTTTAAAATTAGACGGTAAAAAAATTCTTATAGTGGGTGGTGGAAATGTTGCGTATGAAAAGTTGGAGCATCTTCTTGATTTTACAAAAGATATACATATCATTGCAAATGAATTTTCAGAGGAGATGCTGCAGCGTATAGAAGAAGAAAAGCTTGTGTATGAAAAGCGTAAGTACAAAAAAGGTGATATACGGGAGTTTGCTGTAGTTGTGGTTGCTGTGGACAGTATTGCACTGCAGGCAGAGATATTTGAAGAGTCCAAGCAGTACAACTGTCTGTGTAATGCTGTGGACTCGGTTGCCTATTGTGATTTTATTTTTCCTTCGTATGTAAAAAAAGAGGATCTGATTATTGCAATATCAACTTCAGGTGCTTCTCCCGCAATGGCAAAGTATTTACGAAGATATCTGCAAAAGATGATTCCAAGTGGAATTTCGGAGTTTTTGCAGGAGATGAAAAAACTGCGCAAAAGTTTGCCAAAAGGAAAAGAGAGAATGAAAATGCTTGATGAAAAAGCAAAAAAATATATAGAAAATTGGAGTCATAATGAACGCTAAAAAAGGATTGTTTTTAGGAATATTGTTTGCATTTTTTGCACTTGGATTTATAGCGATACAAAAAGCTACACCGGAGGCAAAACCGCACAGAATTTACAAAGAGATTAAAGTCTACAGTCCGTATAAGTTTGAAAAAACAATCGGTGGTCTTGCCATTGTAGATACCAGAACAGGGACAAAAGAGAAACCGGATGCCGCAGATTCTCTGTATCGTATGGATGAGTTGGATCAAAAGTGGGGAAAAAAGCATTTGAAAGTTGTCGGAAATGACCTTGTTGTCCTTGGCGATGCAAATCAAACAGTGAGAAAAATTTATATACAGACAAAAGAAGAGAGAAGCTGGCTGAAAAAGTTTTTTGGTATTTAATCTTCATATCTGTTTACTAAAGGGAGTGCATTATGTTACGCTTGGCTTTTTTGGCTATTGTTATTATAGTTGGCTGGATAGAACTGCTTCCTTATATAATTCCAAACAAACCAAAACAAATTTACAGTGATGACAAACTTCGTGAAATTGCCTTAAGCAGAGGAATGCATCCGATACCCAAAGAGTATGATAGATTTTTAAAACTGCTGGATTCAAAAGAAAATCCGATAACAAAAGAGAAAGTAGCATTGGGCAGAAGTCTGTACTTTGACACAATCCTTTCGCAGGATAAAACACTCAGCTGTGCTTCTTGTCATATGTTGAAAAAAAATCCTCATAATAAAAAGCAGTTTTTAGATGATTTGACACATCCCCAGGCAAAAACCGACTGCATGGTCTGCCATATTAAGGATGAAAGCGGCAGTGACAGACTCTCTACGGCAATAGGAGTAGGTGCCAAAACCGCTCCAAACCATTTAAACACACCGACAATATTAAATTCTGCTTTGGCAAAATACAGAATGTGGGATGGTTCCGTTACAAGTTCTCAGGCAGTAATTGCACCAATGATTCATGGAAAATATACAATGAATTTATCAACAGAAGCCGTGGAAAAAAGGCTCAAAAACAGTAAAAAATATAAACAGACTTTTGAAAAGATTTTTTCAGACGGCGTGACTTTTGAAAATGTGTGCAAGGCTTTGGATGTATATCAAAAAACACTTTTGACACGCAGTGCCTATGACAGATTTTTGGAAGGGGACAATGCTGCGATGAGTGCGGAGGCAAAAAGAGGTTTTCGGAATTTTATTCAGCTCGGATGCAAAGGGTGTCATACCGGCATAACAGTCGGCGGGCAGACAATACAGAAATTTCCTACACGGAATTATAATCATATTATAGATGTTACCGGTATTTTCAGCACACAATACATTGGTCGTGATGTGGCTGCTTTTGACTTTAATATAAAGCCTTACAGTAGGTATCCTTTTGAAAACAGGGGCGGATTTTTAGGCAAAGACAACGAACAGCTTTTTCGGGTACCTATTTTGCGAAATGTCACAAAAACATCCCCCTATTTTCATAACGGAGCCGTATTTGATTTGCGCGAAGCTGTTCGCATTATGGGGAAGTACCAGTTAAGTATGGAGTTGACAGAGGTGCAGATAGATGAAATCGTAGCATTTTTAAAATCCCTTGAAGGTGATGTCGTTGAGTATAAGGAACTGCAATGAAAATTTTATATATAAACCTTGATATTCTTTTTATGTTTGTCAGCGGTATCCTTTTAATGGACTATTTTTCTCTGCAATGGTCCTATGTTCGAGTAATAGAGTTTCTTCATATCTTTGGTTCTGTTGCACTGACTCTGTTTTTTGTCTTTCCTTTTTTATATAAGCACATTTATGAGAGTATGATAGTTATGAAACACAAAAGCAAAAGCGGATTGGCATTTGCTTTTGTGTTTCTGTTTTTGCTTCTCAGCGGAACGTATCTGTTTTTGATAGGAAACAGAGGCGGTGAGATTTATGGCATTGTTTCTTACTATATACACCTTTATGGCTCTTTTGTGCTGCTGTTCTTTTTTGCACTGCATCTTAGAAAGTTTTTTGCACTAAGAAAAGTCACAGCTGTTCTTCCTCTTTTTCTGATATTCTTTCCAAACTCTGTCTATTCAAGTTCAGAAAAACTGACAAATATCATCTTTACAGACGGTGCAAAACATCATCACAGTATAGACTGGACAAACTCTGTTACATGTAAAGCCTGTCATCCGGCCATATTTCAACAATGGGCTGATTCCAACCACAGACATCTTGCAGATTCCAATCCATACTATATGGTGCTTGAAAATTTAGCCGAAATGGACAGAGGCAAAGAGTTCAGACAATGGTGTATGGGCTGCCATAATCCAAGTGCAGTGAGTATGCAGCAGGAACGAACAACACATTTTATGCAAGACAATATTATGCCGGAACCCCTTTTTACAAAAGCTTCGCAAAATCTGATCAATGCATACAAAAATCATCTAAACAGGCTGGAGCAGGGAGTCTCCTGTATTGCATGCCATCGAATTGTTGATGCAAAACCAACAGGGAACAGTTCGTACAGTTTGAATCTGACAAAAAGAAAAAAGTATCTGTATGAGGATGCACACACAGATATGAAAGTGTGGATAAGTCAAAAACTCATCAATGCAAAACCACAGGTACACAGACAAGAGTACATGAAACCTTTGTATAAAAAAAGTCAATACTGTGCCTCTTGCCATAATGAATTTTTACCGCACAGCGGAAAAAAAGTTGTTTCTACCTATGAACAGTGGAAGGAGTCACCGTACAACAATCCGCAAAATCCAAAAGAACATAAAGAGTGTATAGACTGTCATATGACCTATATGAAAAACGGAAAATTTTCTCCGTTACAGGGGCGTTCAACGCTTGGCGGTAAGTCTAAAAAAGATATAAAAGTACACTATTTTGCAGGAGGCAATCATTTTCTAAGCGGATTAAAGAACAAAGAAAACGAATCACAGTCTTTACAGCTTCTTAAAACATCCGCCAAACTTGATGTGAACATTGAGAATAATGTACTCTCTGTGGGTGTGAAAAATGTTGGAGCAGGGCACAAACTGCCGACAGGTGCCGCAGATTTTCGTGAATTGTGGCTTGACATAACAGTAAAGGACAGTAAGGGCAAAACTGTTTTTAGCAGCGGAAAACTCAACAAAGAAGGGGAGATAGAAAAAGGTTCTGTTATTTTTAACAAAGTCTTTGGTGATAAAGAAGGCAATCCTGTAGGATTGTTTTTCTGGCGATATGAAAAATTACTCAAAGATACGAGAATACCGGCAGGAAAGCGGGTTGTAAATAAGTTTGTTCTGCAAAAAGAACTCCGCTATCCTTTACATGTAGAGGTAAAGCTCAACTTTAGAATTTATCCGCAATGGGTGACAAATATTGTAAAAGCAGCCTACCCGCAACTGCCGGATCCTCCTGTCGTAACACTGACAAATCTGGAAAAATCTTTTGATTAAAAGTGTTGTTTTAATACTTCTTGTATTGTTTGAACTGCAGGGATTTACGATAGAAAATTCCTATAATGCAGCACAGCAAAAAGCGCTCAAATCAAATAAAATACTTCTTGTTTTTTTGACAAAAAAAGGGTGTTCTGTCTGTAACAAGGCTCTTGTAAAAATGATCAAGAGCAAAAGTCTTGCTTCACTTATTGAAAAAAATGCAGTTTTTGTTCTGATCTATCAGGAGCAAAAAGAGAGCTTTCCGATAGAAATGCTTTATACCACACAGTATCCGACACTTTTTTTTCTTGACAGAGAGGAGCTTTTTACCTGTAAAGCCTTGCGTGGCAATATAAATATCACAAAAATAATACGTTGTTTAGATCCATAAAACAACTTTATGAAAGTGCATCAAAGGCATCTTCAATTGTTTTGTATTTTTGTGCTATGAAAAGGTATACTGCCGCATTGAGCTTCGCCAGTTTTAAATATTCATCAGAAGGGTTGTTGAGCTGTTCAAGAGAGTCTGCAAGGTTTATCTGCTCCCAGGACTTTTTATAATGAATGCCATAATATTGCGGATCTATTATTATTTCTTCTATGTCATTTGACTTCATAATCCATATACGTCCTTTACTGAAGAGTTCCGGTGTCCCCTCATTGCCCTGAATCAAAGCAAAAGACTCATACCTGTCTGCAAAAATTTCAACATATTTTTTAACATAGGGTTTGTGGAAAACACCGGTGATTGCATATTTGCTGTTAGCGACTTTCGGCAGTTTTTCTATGGTATTGAAGCCACTTCTGAGTCCCAGCTTATTTCTTATATCTGTAAGTTGATGCAGTTTGTGACAGTACTCTTTTCTGTCAAAGTATTTAATATTTTGGTGAAGATTTATGTTTTGGCATATGTTTTTTACTGTAATGCCGTCTTTTGCAGGTTGTTTGTCATCACCCATAATCACTAACTTTAAATCTGTTTTTTCAAGAGCTTTGGCAACCAGTGGAAAGATATATGGATTTTTTGCTTTGCCGTCAAAAGGGTATCCCAATTCTATTGAATCGGGAATATTTTCTTTGTCTGTATATGCATCACATGCACTCAATGCCCCGCGAAACTCCTCTGTTGTTTCAGGCTTGAGTCTCCAGCCCAGTAAAAATGCGGCAATCTGTTCACTTGGCACACTTTGGTCCAAAATCTGTTGCATCATATCTTTACTTTCTTCAAAGCTTAAATCTCTGTTGCCTTTTGGACCGGTTCCGACTGCATGTATATATTTGAAAAAATCCATTTTGTACCTTTTAAAATTTAACTTTTAGAGTGTATCAAAATTAGACAAATATAACTAGTTATCAAGCTCTTTTTCAATCGCTTTGTGTAAATCACTGTCTTGTGGTGAAATATCAAAATAATTTTTACTAAAAGTAATGGTAACCGCTTTCATATTGCCATTTTTTTCTTTTTCGGCAATAAGCTCATTTTCTTTAAATTCAGTTATTCTCCATCCGTTTTTTTCACCTGCTTCACGAATCAGCTTATGTACTTCACTCAAAGGTATCTCGTGTTTTAGGTGTGTAAATGAAGCAGTTTTGACATCTTCTGCATTCACGGATGCTGTAGAACAGGCATTGAAAATCATGCTGCTAAAAACAGCAAAAATCGTTGTAACTATAATTTTTTTCATGGTAAACCCCTTTATTATATGATATAATAATAATACTAAAGAAAGATTTAATTTAGGAGAATTTGAATGACAGCCCACGATATTATGATTATTTTAGTGATGACTTTTCCAATGTTTATATTTACAATTTATCCGGGTATCTGGCTCAGTGATTATTTGCAAGAGCATCACAGTATAAAAGAATCACAAAAGCGTTCTGTTATGCTGGTTATCACGTTTTTTGGAGCACTATTGCTTTCTTCATTATTGCATTTTGTATAAAACAGG
The DNA here is from genome assembly GCA_026988735.1 of Sulfurimonas sp. Classification (GTDB taxonomy): domain Bacteria; phylum Campylobacterota; class Campylobacteria; order Campylobacterales; family Sulfurimonadaceae; genus Sulfurimonas. The sequence continues at coordinate 8,628 of JALSKR010000109.1, read as the reverse complement.
AATCCGCATGAAAAAGATAATAACCGCAGTCTTCTTGCTGGGATTGATGCTGCATGCTTCTTCTGATGCTGCACTGGATGCTATAAATGCAGGAAACTATAAAAAAGCTTTTACAATTTTAGCAACAAAAGCACAAAAAGGAAATATTAATGCAACATACAATTTGGCACTTATGTATTATAACGGATACGGAGTAGAACAAAATATTTCAAAAGCAGCCAAACTTTTAGAAACAGCTGCCAAGGCAGGACATGCAAAAGCTCTGCAGAATGTAGGACGTATTTATATGCAGTCTATGAATTTTGACAAAGCTGCTTTTTGGCTTGAAAAGAATGCAAACGAGGGCGATACAGGGGCATATTATCTGCTCAGTGAAATTTATGTAGAACAGGAAAAATTTAAAAAAGCGAAACAGTGGGCGAAGAAAGCGATTGAGGCCGGAAGTCAAAAAGCTTCTCTTCTGTGGCAGGAGTATAATTTAAAAAACTATTAATTATGTTTGAAACCAGTCAAGCTGATCTCTGAGCTCTACGACTTTTCCGACTATAATGAGTGCAGGAGTAGGGACTCCTTTGGCTTTTTGTACAATATCTTCCAGTGTACCGACAACTACACTCTGCTCTTTTGTTGTACCGCGTGAGATTACAGCACACGGATACTCTTTTGGTTTTCCTATTTCGATTAATTTTGAAGATATTTTTTTGAGATTATGCAGTCCCATAAGAAAAATAATTGTATCGTCTGTTTTGAAATTTTCCCATGGAATTTGGGATGTTTCTTTATTCGGCGATTCATGTCCGGTCACAACTCTGAAACTTACAGCAACACCTCTGTGTGTAACAGGTATACCTGCATATGCCGGCACACTTACAGCAGATGTGATTCCTGGAATTATCTCAAATTTTATCTCTCTTTTGTGCAGATAGGCGCCTTCTTCTCCACCGCGTCCAAACACAAAAGGGTCGCCTCCTTTTAAACGTACGACGACCTTGTGTTTTAACGCATTTTGATAGATAACTTCGTTTATCTCATCCTGAGGAAGTGTGTGCTTTCCGTCTTCTTTGCCGACATAAACAAATTCGCATCCGTCTTTTGCCATTTCAAGCAGTTGAGGATTTGCAAGACGGTCATAAATGATTACATCAGCTTCAGCAAGAACTCTGTGTGCTTTCATGGTTAACAGCTCAATATCTCCAGGTCCGGCTCCGGTTAGGTATACTTTTCCCATTATTCTTTTTCCTCATAAATAAATATACCTGATGGCTTTTGTATGGTGAATATTTCACGTTTCAACCACCAGCCTTTTGTTTTTATAACAGCAACCTTGTTTGCATCATTGACTGATACATAAAGATACGGCTTTTCTTTAGACCATCTTACATGTAATACCTTGCCGTCAAACTGAAATCTTTTAATAACTTTGAGTGTTTTTGTATCTATGATCTGAATCACCGGAAATTTCTTGCCGCTGAATGTCACAGCCAAATATTTTTTATCCGGCGAAAGTGCTGTAAAAACAGGAAGTCCTTCTGTTGTAATTGCTTTTATAAATTTAAAATCCGGTGTATAGACAAAAACCTTATTGTCTCCCACTGCGGGAATAAATACCTTGGAATCACTGATGGACCAAAAGCCAAAGTGTGGCACTTTGAGCACAGGTTTTCTGTCTCCGAGTTTAAGCTGTATCTTTTCAAATTTCATAGTTTTAAGGTCAACTACACCAAACCATGGAGACTGAAAAAAGCCGTTAATGTATTTGTCTCCTTTTATCATGGCATCAAACGGCATGACACCTACATTTTTGAACTCTTTTACAAGTCTGAAATGAGGCTTGCCTTTGCCTTTGTTGACATCTTCATATACAGCAATGGCATCATTGTCCATTTCAGAAAAAATGAGATAGTTCTTATAGATTTTTATTCCCACATTACGAGAACCTGTTTTGATTTTTTCTATGGGTTGTAAATCACGTGTAAGAATATCGACACTTTTGTCATCATAGTTGGCTACTGCCACATAGTTTTTGTTGATGACAAATCCGATGGCACTTTTACTTGTTTTGTACTCGTTGAGTTTTTTTTCAGTCTCAGGATTAAAACGCATAATATAGCCATCCCGGGAGATAAGATAGCCGTCTTTGCCGTAAAACTTCATAACCCCGTGATTCATGTTGTGCATATTTTTCATATGATTTCTCGGAAGTCCGTCTTCAATGACTGCAACAGAGCTGCTTTCTCTCTCAACTACAAAAACTTTTTCATGTGCACTGACGTTTACATGTAAAGATAGTCCTATAAAAACAATTGCTAAAAACTTTTTGATTTGCATTATACTGTCTCTCTTTCTTTTTGATTTAGATAACATGAAGGGTCTTCACTCCATAAATCACCTGTTATTGCATAAGCCCGCGCTCGACTTCCACCGTTACATATATCTATCTGTTTACATGTAGAGCAGGTACCGCTGATTTGTTTTCTTGGGTGAATTCTCAGTTCATCCAAAAGTTTGCCACTCTGCCATATAGCACCAAAATCCTGATGAATAATATTGCCCACTATAAGCGGAAAAAACGGATCAGGGCGTACATCACCTTCGCTGTTTATGTTGAGAAGCTTTCGACCTGCAGAATTGCCACCCCATTTAACGAGTCTCTCTCTCATTTTTTCTTTCAAATTCGGATATTTCTGTGCAAACTTGTTGTAAAACATAACAGCATCCATCTCCATATTGCCAGTAACTATTTCTATATCGCGTCCTGTCTCGTAATACTCAAATGCTTTGTCCAGTATAAAGTCAACTGCTTTTCGTCTTTGCTCTTTTGTCAAATCCATTTTCAGGTTATCAAGCCCGCGACCGGAGTAGACTAGATGAGATATATATATTTTTGGAATATTATGTTTTTCAACCAAATCAAATATATATTCAAGAGAATCAATTGTATCTTTTGTCATTGTAAAGCGTATGCCGACTTTTGCGCCGGTTTCATTGGCAAGCAATACAGATTTAAGTGTTTCTTTAAAAGCACCCTTGAGCCCTCTGAAATAGTCATGGGTTGGTTCATCACCGTCTATACTGACACCGACATAGTTAAATGTATCGGTAATTTTTTTGATATTGCCTTTGGTAAAATAGAGACCATTGCTTGAGAGATAGGTAATGATGCCGTTTTGCCTGCAAAAATCAGCTATTTCAAAGAGATCTTTTCTTGTAAGCGGTTCACCACCTGAAAAGATTATAAATTTTACTCCGTTTTCTTTCATCTGTAAGATTGTTTTTTTAATCTGCTCAGTAGTTAAAGTATCAACTTCATCCAAAGTCGATTTTGAGTAGCAGTGTAGACAGGAAAGATTGCAACGGTTTGTAAAGTTCCATATCGCAATACTTCCGTCTAAAATTCTCTCTTTTTTATCTTCAACAACAGAAGCGATAAGATTTGATAGTCGAAACATTACTTCTTCCCTTTGTAAGAGAGAATATAGTCACTGACAGCGTCAAGTTCATCAGCAGAGAGGTTGAGTTGTGTCATAACACTTCTTTTGTAGCCAAATTGTTTATACATGGATGAGGGAGATGCAATATAGGCCATAATCTCTTCTTTGGTACGTGTATTTGCAATCTGGGAAAACGGGGGACCAAATGCCATTGCTGTTTGATGATGACATCCCCAACAGTAGGTTTGAAAAACTTTTTTACCATCTGGCTTTTGTGCAAAAGCCACAGAGCAAAAAAGTAAAAAAAATACAACAAATTTTTTCACTTTATCTACCTTTTAAGAAGTATATATTGCTTATATTGTAGCGAAAACTTACTTGAAATTTTGCTTATAAATCCCAAAAAACAGGGAAAATCCAATTAAAACCTTTGTATATATAATTATAAAAAAATATTATGGAAAAAAAGATGATTTATATCAAGTCAGGAGAAGAATTTCTCCCCTGCAAGGGAGAAATGTGAAAATATAGTCTAAGCACCAGGAATAGATTGTCTGTGTTCAATAGAGTATGTAAAAGTCGGTGTTGTTAAACCTTCTATATATTTAACAAATTTACCGGTTTTTGCTTCATAAATACCGATACGACCGGCATTCCACTCTGAAACCATAGTCCATTTACCATGATTAGCAGGTTCAGCATGTAAAATTCTAGGAATGACCACTTTACCTTTTTTGTCTTTAACCGTAGGCACTTTCCAGCTGTATAGCGTTTTGTGCGTTACAGGGTCTATAATAGTTCCTCGTTTCGTACCGACTGTCAAAATTCTGTCTGTTTCTAATGTTTGCTTATTGATAAGATAGATTTTGTTCCAGTTTGCCGGACCGCCAAGAACATTGTCAGACCAGATAAAAGGTGTATGCTCACTTGTTCCGACAAAAAGACCGCCGCCGGCAGTTCTGATATGGGCTACTACATTCCAGTCACTGTCCCAGATAACGACATCGCCGACATTCATAGAGTTTGTTGCATAGAGTTGTCCATATCTGTCATTATACCAAGATGAACCCTGTCCCGGGTGCGGCTTGCTTCCTGGACCAGTATAGACTTTGGCAACCAAAGATTTGGTTTTAAAGTCAACTACGCCCATAACATCACTTCCCTGTGATGCCTGCATTAGGTAACGTCCGATCTCTTTTCCTTCATTTTCAAAACCGTCATGCAAGATTTTACCGATATTTGGAATATCTCCGACTATCGGATAGTTTGGTTTTGAGTAATCTATAATATAAACATGCCCGGCATCTTTAAGTGCAAAGGCAATATATGGACCGTACGGTGTATCATAAACACCTGCTACACGGCTTGAACCGATATCTCCATCCATATTGATAACACTTGATGTCGGATATACTTTGAGTGGTTCAAGTGTCATAGCATCCATAAGTACCGCTCCTCCCGGAACGTAATTTCCTGCCATTAAGTACTTTCCATCGGGTGAAACTGCCAGACCACGAGAGTCACTACCAACCTGACATTCAGCAATTTTTTGTTGACCCGGTGTGTTTAAGTCAAACATTGTGACCAAACCTGAACGGGAGATAGAGTAAGCATAACGAGGCTGACGTTTATTTGTAACAGTTACATGTACCGCAAATCCGGCAGGATGACGGGAAAGAATTTTACCGGTTGTTCCGTCTACAAAAACAACACGCGCTGCATCTCTTTCTGTTACGAAACAAATGTCAGTGTTTTTCTTTACATCAACAGGATTAGGATATTTTTTGAGGAATTTCATTCTGTCGTTGAGTTTTTTCCATCCTTGTTTTACCGCATCGAGAGTAAGGACTTCTATTTTTTTGCCTTTAAAATGCTGCAGATAATCGACCATTTTCTGTGCATCTGCTTTTGTCATTTTATTGGCAAAAGGAGGCATGGCTGTACCCGGACGGCCATTTAAAATTACTTCAGCCATAGTGTAGGCATTTTTCTTCTCCAGTTTATCCGGACGCAAGTCTGCACCAACGCCTCCTTCATGATTGGGACCGTGGCAACCCTGACACTCTTTTTCGAACATTTTCTCAACATCCATATGCGAAGTACCCGCAAACAGACCTGAACTGACAACTGCAAACGCTGCAGCTGATATAACTAATTTACCTAATCTCATTTTATTTCTCCTTCTAAAATATGATTAGATATTGACTCACTAAAGAGTCAATACCGACTAGTTCTCATTTTCCAAACGCTTTTTCTCCTGAAAATAGATCCAAATCATTGGAAGTATTATAATTGTGTGCAGAAAAATTGTTAAGGTCAAAGGACCTTGGTTAAGCCAACCGAAAAAACTTGGGTTGACGTCTGTAAATGGTTCAAACATTGTATCTCCTTATCTTTCGTGTACTGGATTTTTACCAGTTGTAAGTAAATCTTTTGCCAGGAATATAAAACCTATGAATGTAACTACACCCATAATGAGTCTCCAGTCCATTGCTTGAGAAAACCACATGCCACTTTGTCCGTCAAAGTATCCTGCCCATGTTGCACCCATCTGTGCACGGGAAACAAGAACCTGTACATAACCGGCAATCGTAAGTGCCACAGTCATACCGACAACACCGCCGGTAATCATACTGACAGCCCACAGAGATGCTTTTGTGTGTTTCATAACTTTTATACCGTTAGTCCCTTGAACCGCAATGTACATCATACCTACAAGAATAGTCGCATATGCACCAAAGAATGCCAGGTGACCGTGTGCCGAAGTAAACTGTGTACCGTGCGTATAAAGATTTACCTGTGGCAGTGTATGGAAGAATCCCCAAATACCGGCACCTAAAAAGTTACCAAAGGCATTGAGAACAAACCATGTAAATGCCGGACGATTTGTAATAACTGATTTTACATTGTCTTCCGTAACACCTTCTCTTGCCATCTCTGCACCCTGAGTTTTTCCCCAGTCATAAAGAACGTGAATAAACATAGCTACAAGCGGTAACGGCTCCAGCGCACTGAATAATGCTCCGATTTCCCACCAGTATTCAGGTGTTCCAATCCAGAAATAGTGGTGACCGAGTCCAAGTATACCTGATCCAAAGAGCATCGCAACCTCTATCCATAACCACATTTCAACAACTTTACGGTGTGCGCCAATCATAGTAATAAGGCCGTAAGCCGCAATCGCGCCAACGAAAACTTCCCAGGTGGCTTCAACCCATAAGTGGATTACCCACCACCACCAGTACTGATCAACTGAAATATTGTCTGTAAAGAACATACCGGCCAAATAAAGACCTGCAAAGGCAATCATATCTGCCATAAGAACGGTGACAATTCCTGTCTGTTCCCCTTTCATTCCTGTTAAGAAAAGATTTCCGACAAATCCAAGTGCTACAACGACAATTCCCCAGTCAGCCCAACGAGGTGCCTCGATATATTCACGACCCTCTGTAACAAACCAGATAGTTGTTGCATCAGCAGGACCAACCTGAATAAACAGATAAACAAGCACAACGACGACAATTGCTGCTGCAAAAATCCAAAATAGAAGTTTTCCTATTTTGATACCGACTGTTTCGATTCCTGTCTCATCCGGCAATAACCAGTAAACAGAACCAAACATTGCAAATACCATCCATACAACGAGTGCATTAATATGTATAATTCTGGCAATTGAGAAGTCTAAGACTCCATATAAAAAACCAGGCATTACATACTGAATCGCTGCCACTAACCCGAAAAGTAATTGGGCGCCAAAGAGAATAGCAGCAAATGTAAAGTACCATGTTGCCAACTGTTTTGATTCACTTCCGACACCTGTTAAATATTTACTTGCCATGAACTGCTCCTTTTATTTTTCCAAAGTTTCTTGGGAAGCCATTTGTGTCAATAGATGACATATGTTTCAAGAAAGCAACTAAACCTTTAGCCTCTTTTGCTGTGATACCTAAATCCGGCATCATACGAGCATGTGTAGGATACTGGTCCGGATGCATAAGGAATTCAGCCATTGCCTCTTCTTTTGTGTTTTTCCCCGTTAAAGCCTGCATCGCTCCGTCTGGTCCCCATGCAGGGTCTAACCACGCTTTTGTCAAGTCTGGTGCAAAATAAGCGCCATTTCCTAAGAGTGTATGACAATCCATACAGTTTTTGGCCTGTGAGCCTAACTTCCCTAAGTGAAGTAAAGCACCGGCTTCTTCTTCAGAATAGTCATCTCGACCAAAAAATTTCTCTTTTTCCCCAATCACCGGAATTTCATGACCACGTTTTGCGCTCATTTCATACGTGATTTTGTAATTTATAACGGTAGGTCCTGGAACCCTCTTCGTCACCTTGTTTTGTAGATCCTGATCATTCCCCATTGCAATCTGAGCTGACGTATCAAACGTTAGCCAAATTAAAAGAACTGATGCAAAACCTGTAACCCACGTTGCTGTTCTTCGCCAGAAACGATTGTCACTCCATACAGATTTATTAGCCACTGTATCCTCCTATAAATTTATTGTCAAAATATATATCGTGCATCAATGTTCATTCTCTTCATGAACCTGATTTTGCATATAATAAACGGCAAACGGAAGTAAAAACAATCCAATTGCTGCGACAACTAAAGCTTTTGCAGTAAATTCCCCGACATGCATTAAACTTCCCATTAAATACAAACAATAGGCAGTCAATACCCAAAACATGTATGCAAAAAGCATAGTCCATTGTTTTAGTAGTTTAACTTTTACTGCAGTATATATACCAACATAAAATCCTCCAAAAACTAACACAAGCGCTGACGATACAAATATAGTCAGAAAATCATCCAATGCAATTTCCGGTCTTATTATAGATGGATCGATCATTTTACACTCCTTAAACTCTGTTAATATTTTAGAATCATATGTATTCTAGTCTTTTCTGATACCAATAAAATTGATATAAATCAATTTTATTAACTAACATAATGATTTTATCTTTTTTTTATAATTAGTGTTACATTAGGTGAAAGAATTTTGTTGTTTGTTTAAGGAATTATTTATATGAGTAGATTGGTAATAGTTTTTCTTATATGTAAGCTAGTTACATGTAAGAAAATAGTTGTTGATGCTTTGGACTAATTCTTGAACTCTTTTTTTATAGAGAGTAAGATTGATGTTTTTATTTGTATTTATATTATTCTTTATATCATTTGCGCAGGCGGTCAGGGCAT
>JALSKR010000108.1 GCA_026988735.1 Sulfurimonas sp. | reverse complement strand
CAAAAGTAGAACTTGTAGACAATGACATAGGAACCATTGAAGAGATAGCAGGACACTATGTCATTACCTTTAAGAAAATAACCACAAAAGAGGGTAAAGAATTAGAGTGTGTTCATAGTGGTAATGTGAATGACATTTTACTTCCTGCTAAGCTACCAGGTTATACTATATTAAGACGTGAAATAGCAGAGGCCTTGGAGAAAAAAGGGCTTACTGAAACTTCAACACCTATGAAGTTGGAAACTGAAGAAAAGAAATAAATCAAAGGAATACCATGAAATTTGTATCTATTGTGATAGCCTCTAAAAGTGACTATGCCATTATGTCTGAGTGTGCGGAAACATTGAAAAAATTTGGTGTGCCTTATGAACTCATCGTGTCGTCTGCACATAAAAGTCCACAACGTACAAAAACATACATAAAAGAAGCAGAAGCCAAGGGAGCTCAAGTTTTCATAGCCGCTTCTGGTATGGCAGCGCACTTGGCAGGTGCATTGGCAGCGATGACTACTAGACCAGTGTTAGGTGTACCTATGGATGCAGGTTCGCTTAGAGGTGAAGATGCACTTTTAAGTACAGTGATGATGTCCGAAGGTATGCCTGTAGGGACACTAGCCATAGGACATGCAGGAGCGGTCAATGCTGCCTATATGGCCATACAAATCATGGCACTTCAAGATGATGAACTCAGAGTAAAACTCCAAGAAGACCGCATAAGCAAAGCCAAAAAAGTAGAGCTTGATTCAAGCGAAATAGAAACAATACTTTAAATCATTTAACTCACTCTCGTTCCCACGCTCTGCGTGGGAATGTATATGAAATAATAACAAAAAGGTAAAATCATGGAACTTCAGCTTAAAAATATTGGGATGATTAAAGAGGCGAATGTTGCTATTGATGGTCTTACTGTGATTGCTGGGGAGAATGATACTGGGAAGAGTACGGTTGGGAAGGCACTCTTTGCATTGATAAAAGCTACCAAAGAAGAAAAAGTACGTTCAAAACTAAAAATATTCGATGCCATTTTCAAAGAGAAAATAGTAGAATCCAATTATGGTAGCTTTATATTGAAAATCAAATCATATACTTATGGTCTTTTGTGTAAAGTTGATTATGAAACGAAGCAAAAATTAGCAGATTTCAATATTTATGATAATCCTAAATGCATATGGATAGGTGAAGATATTCAAGAATGCAAAGATATTATATTTGTAGAAACACCTTTAATATGGAACTTTACAGACTTTTTCAGAGATATTGCTCAGGTAGAGTCTCAAATGCAGATACAATTAGATTATCCATATCTCATGAAAGATTTAAACTTTAAACTCCACATAAAAAGTGCCTCAAAAGGTTTAGATATAAAAGAAAAAGTTACTGCTTTGATGGGTGGTGAGTTTAAAAAAGATGAGTCAGACCATTATTATTTTGATAAAAATGGTCAGAGAGTAGAATTAGTCAATACAGCAACAGGTATTAAGCAATTTGCTATTTTTCAAGTACTCTCTCAAAATAACTATTTAAATGAAAATACTGTTTTAGTTCTAGACGAACCCGAAGTCCATCTACATCCAAAATGGCAACTAGAGATGGCGAAAATAATCGTAGAACTTGTCAAGAATGGGGTGAAAGTATTGGTGAATTCTCATAGTCCTTATATGATAGAAGCACTACAGCGTTATAGTGAATTAGCAGACGTAAAATCAGACTTTTATTTAGCAGAAGATGGGTATATAAAAAAAGAAAATGATAGCAACTCTGAAACATTGGCTAAAATATTTGAAAAACTTTCTGAGCCTTTTGATGTATTTGAAGAGATGGATAGCCAAAGAATGGAGAACTTGATTAATGGCTGATATAGGTCAGTTTATACGTACTTATTCATCTTGTAAGAGTACTTTCAAAGAAACAAGTTTTGACAGTGATAATAATCACTACCTCTGCAAAGATGAAAGTCAAGAGGTTATTGATTTTGATAAGATATTGGAAGAAAAATACCCTGATAGTAATGTGAGACCGAAATCTTTTGATACTATTTTTGTTTACGATAATTTTGTTTTTTGTATCGAGTTTAAAAATCAAAAGCCTGCACAAATCAACAATCAAGATATTTGTGAAAAACTAACAGATGGCAAGGCTGAATTAGATACACTTTTACAAGCATTACACATTCAAGTAAATGATTATGAGTTAATTTATTGTGTCGCATATAAAAAGTGTATTGAACCACGTGATAGGTATAAGTGTGGCATTCAAAAAGGTAAGGTGTTGTTTGGACTTGAACAATATAAAGAGCAAAATATAGTAAAAGAGATTTTTACAGATACCGTAGATTTTTTTACAAAAGAATTTAAAAAACAATTTACAAAGGAACTTGTATGCTAACATTTAGCGATATGCTATTAAAACTTCAACAATACTGGGCAGCCCAAGGCTGTAACATCGTACAACCTTATGACATTCCATCTGGGGCAGGGACATTTCACCCTGCAACGTTGCTTCGAAGTCTCGACTCTCAGCCTTGGTCTGCAG
>JALSKR010000107.1 GCA_026988735.1 Sulfurimonas sp. | reverse complement strand
ACTTTAGTGCCGACTGTTATTTCTTTAATATATTATATTGTCATAACTTTTCCAAAAAGTTCCTCACCATTATAAAGTGACTGAGCATTATTTATCACTTTTTTTTCTTTTGTATCAAAAAGAATAACATTTGCCTTTTGTCCTGTTTCTATTAAACCCGCCTGCATATTTATACATTTGGCAGGATTGTGTACACTCAATCGTAGCAATTCAGGCATAGAAATCATCCCTGAGTGTACCAGTTTTGTATAATAAAGCGGCAGGGCATCTGATAGTGCTTCACATCCATACGCCGCATCAAAAAATGCCACTTCTTTGTTTACAGGCGAGTTTGGCTGATGCAAAACACTCAACACATCTATATCGCCATTTTTTAAGGCTTCCTGCAAAAGAAGGACATCATCCTTGCTTGCCAGAGGAGGATTCAATTTTGCCGTTGTATTAAAACCTTCACAGGCTTCATCGGAGTGTATCAGATGATGTACGGAGACTTCACAGCTTACATGTACACCCTCTTTTTTTGCTTTACTAATAAGCTCTATAGAACGCGGTGAGGCAATGGATTTAAAGAGTATTTTTATATCAAAATATCTTGCTATTTCTATCATTCTTGATACATGTAACACTTCACTCAGTTCAGGAATTCCTGCAAGTCCAAGTTTTGAACTGACATCTCCCTCTAACATCACACCGGCATTAATGAGTGAGTTGTCTTCAGGCTTACAAAAGAGTGTAACGCCGTACATTTTAACATATTCTGCTATTTTTATGGCGATATTATTTTTGGCTATGGTGCTCATGTAGGGAGCAACCACTCCTTTTTTGAGTAAAATGGCAATATTTGAAAGGCTCATGTCTTCTTTGAGGGCATTGAGCATAAAGTCAATTTTTACATCTCCTATATCTTTCACACCGTTTTGAGCAAACTCTAAAACGACTTCATTATCTATAGCAGGTGTTGCATCAGCATTTAAAATGATATGCCCTACTCCGCCTTTTTTCGCCTCTTTTACAAGAGATTTTATATTTTTGGCATTCAAAGCAGAGTCTAATACTCTCACATTGGTATCTATAAGACTCGGCAACAGATAGGCACCTTTGGCATCTATAACATTTTCATCCTGTAAATTTTCACCTATGGCAACAATTACACCGTCTTGTATTTGTACATCGACATTTCTTTCTCCGTTTACGTCACACACTACGGCATTTGATATAAGCATTTCAGACCACCTTTGATATAATGACGGTATTATAAATTATTAAGGCTTAAAACTCATGAAAATTCTTGTATCGGCTCTCGAACACTCTGCAAATGTACATCTCAAATCTTTAAAAAAAGAGCTGAGCGAGGATGTCGAATTTATAGGCATTTTTGATGAGAGTTTGGGCAAGCCTGTTATAGATTTGAGAAGTCTTGCCATAATGGGTTTTGTGGATGCTTTAAAAAAGTTACGATTTTTTTTCAAACTTGCATATGAAATGACAGAACTTGCAAAAGAAGCAGATAAAATACTGCTTATAGACTCCTCTGGTTTTAATCTGCCTCTTGCGAAAAAAATCAAGAAAAAATACCCGCAAAAAGAGATAATCTACTACATACTCCCCCAAGCCTGGGCATGGAAGAAAAAACGTATACCTGTTCTTGCTAAAACCATAGACAGATTATGTTCTATTTTACCCTTTGAGCCGAGTTACTATCCAAAAGAAGCTCCTATAGAGTATATCGGGCATCCTTTACTTGATCAAATTACACACTTTAAAGAATCTCTCAATGATGAAGTCAAAAACATTGCCTTTATGCCCGGCAGTCGAAAAGGTGAAATTACAAAACTTATGCCTGTTTTCAGAGAACTGACACAACAGTTACATGTAAAGGCTACGCTTGTTATTCCTAAGCATTTTTCCCAGACAGACATCAAGACATTATATGGAGATATAAGTGACTTTGAAATCACGCACGAACCGCATGAAACCCTTTATAATGCGGATTTTGCCTTTATATGCAGTGGAACAGCTACGCTTGAAGCAGCATTAATCGGCGTGCCTTTTGTTTTGAGCTACATTGCAAAACCGCTTGACTACTTTATAGCGAGCAGACTTGTGAAGTTGGATTATCTTGGACTTGGAAATATAATGTTTTCGCAGTATAAACAGGAGGCACTGCATCCGGAACTTATTCAAAAGGATGTAACGGTAGAAAATCTTTTAAACGCTTATAAAGAGTATGACAGAGAAAAATTTTTGCAAAATTCTCAATCATTAAGAGAATACCTGCAACATGGCAGTTCAAAAAGAGTGGCAGAGATTATTTCCTCGGAATCTGTACTTCTATGCTAAAGCATGACTTGTGAGAAAAACTAAATTTTTTTCTGTAGTGCCGACTGCTACAACATTCCTACCACTCTCAGCCCGCACTGAAGTCATAAGTATCTACACAAATATTTTCGACTGTTAAAGTCCTTGTTTATGGGCTTTAAAGGAAGTGATGGCTTTAGTTTCATTATTAGAAATAGTATAATTTAAAGATATTTTTTAAATTTTTAT
>JALSKR010000106.1 GCA_026988735.1 Sulfurimonas sp. | reverse complement strand
AGAATTTATTATTACATTAAGCAGTCAAATATGAATGAAAATCTTAAAATCTACAATACATTAAACATACTGTGTGTCGAAGATGATGTGAATGTAATGGATATCTATGAAACAATGTTTTCAATGCTTTTCAAAAATGTTTATACTGCCTATAATGGGGCAGAAGGACTTGAACTGTTTCAAAAAGAACAGATAGATATTGTTTTGACTGATTACTCCATGCCTGTAATGACAGGTTTACAAATGACACAAAAAATCAGAGAAACAGACAGCAATATACCTATAATTTTACTTACAGCTTTAGAAAACTTAGAGATGCTGAGAAATGCGATTGATCTGCGTATAACAAGCTTTATAAAAAAACCCATTTCCTCACAATCAATTTTTTCCACATTGGAATTTGTGGCAAAATCAGTATTGGCAGACAGATTGCTGATGCAGGCACAAAAAGAAGAACTGTGCTACAGCCATTACCAGGAAAATTTAACCTACCAAAAAGAAAATATAATATGCAAAAATGATTTACAAGAAAATAAAAAATTTTTAGATTTTACATGTGAAGTTTTTTATAAGCCAAAAGATATTTTAAGCGGAGACAGTTATCTCATAAAAAAAATTTCAGATGATGAATATTTTATGTTTTTGGTAGATGGTATGGGAAAAGGAATATCAGCAGCTGTTACTGCAATGCTATGTAGTGCAGCTGTAAACAACATCATAAACAAAGCTGTAAAAAACGGAGATTTTTCCTTAACAAAAACCATAGAAGAACTGTTGGAGTTTATCTCTCCAAATTTGCTTGAAGAAGAGGTGGTCTGTGCAACTTTTCTTTATTTTAGTGCGTATAACAAATTAGAGTATGCTCTGTTTTCCATGCCTCCTGTCTTATATGTAGTGGATGGCAGCGATGATGTAGTAAAAATAAAATCCAACAATCCGCCTTTGGCAAGCTATACAGGTACCGTCAGTACAACTCTCCTCAATACAGAAAAAATATCCAAATTCCTTGTTTTCAGTGATGGACTTAATGAAAACTCACTCAAAGACACGCAGGATTTTTACGGAAAATATCTTGGTCAAGATTTTAAAGAAGCTAAAGATATCAATGAACTTGAAGCCAAAAGAGAAACAAAAGTTTTTGACCAAGATGATGATATAACTTACATGTTTATACAAAGACAGCAGTTATCTGACATTTAGAAAATATCCAAGACTGACATCACTCCACTCTTTTGAAAGGTCCAGGTAAGCTTTTATAGAGGAATACACTTCGGCAAAATCATTGTTTTTGCTGCTGAGATCATGTATGACTTCTTTGAGTGCTCTTTTTCCGGCTTTTGTTACGTCATCAGGAAACTGGGCAAGTTTTACATCTAAACTTTTGAGTTTTTGCAGAGCATATATATTTTCATGGTGAAATTTTGTTGCCATGTTTGCATTCATTTCACTGGCAGCTACTTCAATCATAGCCTGATGTTCATTTGCAAGCTTATTCCAGACATATTTGTTAAAAGTAAGTTCAAGCACAGAACCCGGCTCATGCCAGCCGGAGTAATAATACGGTGCAACTTTATAAAAACCCATTTTTATATCAAGAGCAGGGCCGACCCACTCGGTTGCATCAATAACACCACGCTCCAAAGAAGTATAAATTTCTCCTGCAGGTAATAAAACAGGATTAACACCCATACGTGAAAAAACTTCTCCTCCAAGACCGGGAATACGCATTTTCAATCCCTGCATATCAGCAAGGGAACGAATAGGTTTTCTAAACCATCCGCCCATTTGAATATTTGTATTTCCGCCTAAAAACGGGTGGAGATTGTGTTTTGCATAGTGTTCTCTCCACAAGTCCATACCTTCGCCGTAAATCATCCATGAGTTTACCTCTTCGGCGGTAAAGCCAAAGGGTATACCACTGTAAAGAGAAAAAGCGGAATTTTTTCCTTTCCAGTAATAGGGACCAGAGTGAAAAGCATCAATTTGCCCGCTTGAACAGGCATCAAAAACGGCCAAAGCAGGAACAAGAACATTTTTTGGATAGATTTTTATCTCTATACTGCCTCCACTGATAGTATGAAGACGCTGAGCAAACTCCTCAACACCGGTACCCATTATAGGAAAATGTGCAGGCCAGCTTGTTGCAAGTTTGATAACTGTTTTTTTGTTTTTATTAAAATGAACACTCTTCACAGCATCATTGTGTTTTTGAGGATGTTTTGAATAGTCTATTGCAACATGGTTCCCTTCATTGCAGCCGCCGAGTGCTATGGCTGCAGAAGTGAGTGTTGCAGTATTTAAAAAATCTCTGCGATTCATCTATTTGTATTGCATTGTAAAGTATATATTGACATCTTGCCATGTCTTACCCTTGTGCAGAGTATAGCATGCTTTGTTGATGGATTTTAAAGACTTCAACATCATAAAATCTGCCAAATCTATTGTTCCTTTTGCCTTGACAGTATGATTTTCAACACTGTAGTTCATAGGAATATTTAATGTTTTACTGTTCATCTTCAACTGCAGTACAAGCATATTTTTTTGAACATCAATAATTTTTGCCTGTATCTTTTTTACATTTTGAACATTAAAAAACTGACTTACAAGTTTTGCATCTCTGCCTTTGTTACCGCTGTTTACACTTGATGTTTCTATATCTGCCGTTGCATTTTTTAAAAGAGAGACAACTGTGTCAGCATTTTGTGTATGAATTTTTATTTTATCAAAAACTCCGCTTACACCTTTTTTGGCATATGTTTTAAATGCTGTAAACTTTACAGTTGTGCTTTGTGCTTCCAATGCATAGAGTGAGGCTGTGGCCAACAATAGTGCTAATAAGATTTTTTTCATTTTACATCCTTTTGTAGTTTTTATAATATATCATTTTTTATTAAAAATCCAAAGTCAACTGTGTCTGTCTGACCAAAGGTTTCTCCAATATGGACTTATCTACACCAACAATCAAAGAAAAATGAAAACTGCTTGTCTGTAATATATTTCTAATTTCATTTTTATTTTTATAGAAAAATAAATTTTTATCTTCCAACAAAGTAGCATTAAGTGATTGCTTACATGTAAAGGGAACAATATAGATAATTTTTGCCCATGTAGCCTGTTTTTGTAAAAAAATTATCTCTTTTTCAATCAAAGAGGTGCTTTTTTCAAATATCAACACCTTGTCGCTGCTGCCAAAATCTTTTATTTCAAAATTTTTATTTGTAAAAACTGCTTCAAAGTGGTCAATTGGTGTAAATTTTTTTAATCTGAAGTTTATTTTTAAAATTTTAAACAGATAAAGAAGTTGCTCAAGGTAGGGCATGAAAAACGGAGAAAGAAGCTGTCTTTCATAAAAGATATTATCATATATAAAAGATGTTTCAAAAAGAGTCTGTTCAATAATATCAATACTTTGCGGTCTGTTTTTTGGTAACTCTTTGATGTTTGTAAACAAATCTGTAGAGGTAAGCGCAGGGCTGAACAATACTGTAGCACCGTTTTCTATATCGGACAAGGCTTTAAAAATACTTTTAATATCACCATGCAGAGCAATAAAATTCGATTCTGTTACAACCTGCAAAGCAAGTTTTAAAATGATTTCATCACAAGAGTAGACAGATATTTCTTTATTTATAAGTTCAAAACGAAGCAGACGCTTGAGCGCGTCTTCAAGGTTTTTGACTTTTATCCAGGCTATCTCACTGTCTGTTATCTGTGTAGGCTTATCAAACATTACGCCGTAGGCACCATTAAAAACAGCATCTTCTATGGCACTTTCATCAAAAGCTATAAAAAGATCACCCCGTTTTACTGCTTTTGCATCAAAAACAATATTGTTAAAATTACTTATAAAGGGAGTGTTTATCAGCTCTCCGTGTGTAAGTGCTAAAGTGTTTTCAAGTCTCATCCAATAGGTGTGCCTGCTTTTTTGGGTTTTTCGGGCCTGATTAAACACAAACCGTCTTCATCTTTGGCAGCAAGAAGCATTCCTTCACTTATCATTCCCATTAATTTGGCAGGTTTAAGATTGGCTACAACACACACTTGCGTATTTATCAAATCATCAGGAGAATAAAACTCTTTTATACCGGCAACAACCTGTCTCAAATTCTCTTCGCCTAAATCAACCTGTAATTTTAAAAGCTTTTTGCTTTTTGGTACTTCCTCAGCTTCTACAACAGTTCCGACTTTCAGAGATGTTTCAAAAAACTGACCAATTTCAATAAGGTTGTCATTTTCTTTTTTCGTCTCTTTTGTCTGTTTTTTAGAGCTTTGTTCTTTTTTTGTTGCTGTCACAGGTTCTGCCTTTGGCGCTTCTTGCATCAAAGGCTCTTCGATTCTAGGAAAAAGAGGCGGTACTTTTTTAATATTAAACAATTTCAATAGTTTCTTTTCTAAAATCAACTCTTGATAGCTTGCCGTGTTTATTTCAAATGAGAGTGCATCAGCTATAATATTTGTTGTATTTGGCATAACAGGGTGAAGCATTACAGCTGCTTTTGACAGTATATTTGCAACAACAGCTACCGTAGCAAGTGCTTCATCTTTTTGTCCGTTTTTTATTTTTACCCATGGTTCATACTCTTGTATAACACCGTTTCCTATTGCAAAAAGTTTCCACAGTTCTTCAAGGTATCTGTGTGGTTGCAGATTTTCTAAAAATGCATCAAGAGAATCTAAAATCAGATTCATTTGTCCAATCTCTTTAGAATGGTATTTTTCTACATCCACACTGTCTATTTCAAAATCAGAATATTTTCCGCTCATACCTATGATACGATTGAGCAGGTTTCCAAGGTCATTGGAGAGTTCAGAGTTTATACGGTCTATAAAAGCACGTTGTGAGAAATCACCGTCTTGGCCAAAAGGAACTTCTCTCAGCATAAAGTAACGGAGATTTTCTACACCATAGGCATCTGCAACTTCTTTTGGTGAAACAACATTTCCTTTGGACTTGCTCATCTTTTCACCGTCTCGTGTCCACCAGCCATGCGCACCAATATGCTTCGGAAGAGGGAGATCCAGACTCATTAAAAATGCAGGCCAGTAAATAGCATGAAAACGAAGAATGTCTTTTCCGACAAAATGAATATCTGCAGGCCAATAGTTCATTTTTGCATCATACCCCAGGGCACCTTCTCTGGCTTCGCCATTCACCTTGTCTGTACCATATCCAAGTGCTGTAATATAGTTTAAAAGTGCATCAAGCCAAACATACATAACATGCTTGTCATCGCCTATGCTTTGGGGCATTTTTACACCCCAGCTAAACGATGTACGTGTTACAGAAAGGTCACGCAGACCTCCTTTTACAAAATTCACAACTTCATTTGCACGAGATCGCGGCATAATAAAATCAGGATGATTTGCATAATGTTCAAGCAGTTTCTCTTCGTAGTTTGAAAGTCTGAAAAAATAACTTTCTTCCTTTACCACACTTGTCGTTCTTCCGCAGTCAGGACAAAATTCACTGTCTATAAGCTGTGTCTCAGGAAAAAATGTTTCACAACTTACACAATAATGACCTTCATAAAAGTCTTTATAAATATCACCTTTGGCATACATTACTTCAAAAGCTTTTTGTACACCTTTTTTGTGTTCTTCGTCAGTTGTTCGTATAAACTTATCATAACTTATGCCAAATTCATCCCAAAGATTCTTAAAAGTCGCACTGATTTCGTCTGCAAATTCCTGCGTAGGTTTTCCTGCTTTTTTTGCAGACTCTTCTATCTTTTGTCCATGTTCATCTGTTCCTGTCAAAAAGAAAGTATCTTCCCCTTTGAGCCTTTCATAGCGCGCCATTGTATCTGCGATGAAAGTCGTGTAAGCATGCCCGATGTGAGCCTCTCCGTTAACATAGTATATGGGTGTTGTTATGTATTTACTCAATGTCTGTTCCTGTTAAATATTTAATGTATTTTATCTAAAATGTTTACTATTACCAATAGCCTTAAAATTCAAAACCGCCAGTTTCACCTTTGGACATACTGTTATAAACGGCTTTTATATACTCATTTCGCAGCTCGCAGCCAAAATAGTGCTCACACACACTGCAGCTTTTATGATTTTTCTGTTCTTGACACTCCTGAACTTTTTGTATCATTTCATCAAGATGCAGTTCAAATTTGTCTTTAGGCTTTTTATGCGTTTCTTGCATATACTTCTTTCACCCGATCTACTTCATATTTTGAACCAAAGAAACATGGTGAAGTATCATGAATGTGTGCATGACCAAGACTTAAAATCTCATTTTTTCCGTCAATGGCTTCTCCTCCTGAAGTTTTAAACACAAAAGCAAAAGGAAATACTTCAAATAAACGGCGAAGTTTTCCTTCCGGTTTATCGCTTGTAGCAGGGTAGCTGAAAAGTCCGCCGCCTTTAAGAAGAATCTGGTGCAGATCAGGTACCATACCGCCGGAATATCGTAAACGATATCCTTCTGCAAAAAAGCCGTCTATCATGGCTTTATGGTATTTTTCCCAGTTTTGCTGTGTCCCGCCGGGAGCCATAAGCCTGCCTTTTTCATTGAGTCTGATCTCTTTGACAAACTCAAACTCTCCGGCCTGTAAAAGGTAAAGTTTTGTTTTGTTTTGCGCAAAGACCATTTCAACACGCGGACCATAGACAACATAGCATGCCGCAACAATTTTTTGTGTTCCAAACGCACCCTCGTAAATTCCAAAAATTGATCCTACACTGAGATTTACATCAATCAATGATGAACCGTCAAGCGGATCATAAGCGATAAAGTATTTTCCATTTTCGTGTAAAACCTCTTCATGCTCTTTCTCTTCACTTGCAACCGTATGTATGGAAGAAACTTTTGAAAACTCTTCTTCAATAATCATGTCACATTTTATGTCAAGTTCAAGCTGTGTTTCTCCCGAACTGTTTTCCTGCTGTGAGTATCCTATGTCTTTCGTATCAATTGCTTCTTTAATTCTTTTTGCACTTTTTTGAATTGCATCAAATATATCTCTCATTTCTTTTCCTTTTTAAACTTTTTTTGCATTTTTTTGTATCCATGTTATCACTTCGTCTGTATCATTTAGATCTAAAACATCGACATCTTTTGGCAGAGTGTATTTTTCAATATTTATACTTTCATCAATGGCAAGCGCATTCATGTAAGGAAAATAATCTTCATCTATAGAGTTTCTAAATATGCTTATTCTTGGCAGAGGCAGATTTTTCAGACCCTCAACGAGTAAAATATCAAAATCACGAAACATGCGTATCATTTCATCCAAATCGGCATGACGGTGTGAAAAATATGTTGTTCTGTTTGGAGAAGTCACAATAACTTCTGCTCCCGTATCACTGAACTTGTAACTGTCTTTGCCAACAACATCAAATCTTGCCTTGTCCTTTGGATCATGCTTTATAATAGCTACTTCCAAATGATGTTCATGTATGAGTTTTCTGGCAACTTTGAGTATCAATGTTGTTTTACCGCTGTTGGACGGTCCTGTAAATGCAACTGCTAATCTTTTTTTCAATATATAAGCCCTTATGACTTTTGTGTAAAAATTTTAGGCCATTATACAAAAGAAGAGTTTAATAAGATATAATTCCAAAAAAGAATAGGGCCAAAAAATGAAATTTTTACTACCAATACTCTTATTAGGAATAACTTTTTTGGGATGTACACAAAAAAATGCATTTGAAAGATTTCATTTAAAAAATTCTCAGGAGTTGGCCGAAGACAATCTGCAAAGCAGTAAAATTGTCAACACAAAAGCTGAAGTAGTCGCAATTGTAACTGCTGTGTATTTGAATAAAACAGATCCGAAAATCTACAAAGATTATGAATATTTTTATCTCTATCTTTATAAAAAAGACAAAAAAAGCAAGATAGAATTTTATCTCAACGACAAGCCTGCAATCCTCGTAGAAGAGTTACCTGTTCAAAATGAATTTACAGCACTTACTTCATTTCAGGCAAAATGGAACAAATATTACCTTGTCGGATTTGCAAAGCAGAACAAAGACACTTTACATTTAAAAATCCAATTGGGACAAAACAGTACAGTCCTGACTTTTAAACATTAAGGTCAGTTAGTAAAGTATAGACTGTAAAATAACAATAAGAACCTGCAGTGCTATAATGATGATAAGCGGTGCAAAATCCAGACCATTCAAATCTGTTCGCATAAATCTTCTTACAAACGCGTATGCCGGGTTTGTCACTCTGTGAAGAAACTGCACAACAGGGTTATATGGATCGGGGTTCACAAAACTCAGCAGTGCTGCAATAATAATCACCCAGATATAGACATTTATAAGTCCTATAAAAATTCCACCAATCCCCTGTATAATTTCAACTAATGCGCTCATTTAATAATCTCCTTCAGATAGTTTTTCAGGTATTTGTATATTTTTTCAATGTCGGGTCCATGCTCGGCATTTGTAAGAAGCATGCGCAGTAATTTGACAAAATTTTCACCCTTGAGTCCCGTTTTGTCCATAATATAGCTTTTAAAGTCATGATATTCTTCAAAGTAGGGCGCATTTTTTATTGCTTTTTCCATTGACTGCATCTCTTGTGCAAGTCCGTGAGCAGTATCTCTTTTTGTAAAAATAGAAGCAATTTTTTCTTTCAACTCTTTTGTTGTTCCCACTTCTTCAAGATAAATACGTGTAAGTTCTCCGATTTCCGGGTCGGCAAATCCTACATAACGAGACAATTCTGTTGCATCCAGGTTTTTTAAATGCTCTTTATTTATCTGTTTCAGCCTATCCTGATCAAAGCTGACAGGTCTATTTACAAACTTATCCAGATCAAACCATTCTATAGCTTCTGTGAGCGTAAAAATCTCTTTTGGAGGGTTGCCACCCATTGATATTAAATAATTTGATATAGCTTCGGGTAAATAACCTTCTTCCAATAGCTGTTTTACGCTGACTTCATTTTCTATACCCTGCAGATGGACATACTCAATCTCTTTGTTGTATTGGAGCTGATTTCTTACATGTACCTGTTTTGGTGTATTGTTAAGATATTTTTCATGGCAAATAATCATTGAAATATCACTCAGCATATCATCCACAGCACAGGCAAAATCATAAGTAGGTGTTTTGTCATGGTTCATGATTACAAAACTGTCAACAGTATCAGGATCAAAACTGATTTCGCCTTTGAGGAGGTCTTTCACGATGACAGGTGCATCAGGACGTACTATTCTTACGGTAAAAGGAGCTGTATTGTCAATGACAAGTTCGGCAGGAAGGTTTCTGCATGCATCATCATAACAGTACTCTTTTTGCGCTTTTTGCGCTTCATCACGTTTTTTTTGTAGCCATTCATCAGAGCAAAAACAGGAAAAAGCTTTTTTTTCATGCAAAAGTTGCAGTGCCATAGCCGAATGAAAACGGATATTTTGGCTTTGATGAACCACATGAGAATATTCAATACCAAAAAGTCCTAAAATGTCCAAGGTTTCCTGATCTTTGCCTGCAACAGTTTTTTCTTTGTCTATATCTTCTATTCTTACAATGAAATCTTCATTTTTTTGTTTTGATACAATGTAGTTTAAGAGGGCAATTCTTAAATCATTTATATGCATATCTCCAATAGGGCTGGATGCAAATCTTAGCATTAATATTCCTAGGTAGTTTTTTTGTAATTTTAACAAATTTTTGATTAATTATAAGCTATGATTTGTTAAAATGTACGCCTTCAATGCCATTAAGTGAAGCAGTTTCTCAGAACCCGTCCTAAAGACGCAATGGCTGATAATAAAAGGTTTAATAATAATGAATAATAAGAAAAAAGATTTTTTACGCACGATAGTTGAAAATGATTTAAAATCAGGCAAATACAAAGAGATAGTAACAAGATTTCCGCCAGAACCCAACGGTTTTCCACATATCGGACATGCCAAGTCCATATCTATAAATTTTGGTATTGCACGTGACTACAACGGTCACTGCAACCTGCGAATGGATGACACCAATCCGACAAAAGAAGATACAAAGTATGTAGAAGCTCTTGAAGATGCCGTAAGATGGCTTGGATTTGACTGGGGTGAGAACCTGTATTTCACCTCTGATTATTTTTCTCAGATTTATGATTATGCTGTGCAACTCATAAAAATGGGTAAAGCCTATGTTGACAGTTTAAGTGAAGATGAGATACGCGAATACCGAGGCACTGTTACAGAACCCGGAAAGCGCAGTAAATATGCAAACAGAAGCATAGAAGAAAACCTCGACCTTTTTGAGAGAATGAAAAAAGGCGAATTTAAAGACGGTGAGCACGTTTTACGCGCCAAAATAGATATGAGTGCAGCCAATATGAAGATGAGAGATCCTCTTTTGTATCGTATACGACATGCACATCATTTTAGAGCAGGGGATGAGTGGTCAATTTATCCGATGTATGATTTTGCGCACTGCTTATCTGACTATATCGAAGGAGTCACACATTCAATTTGTACCTTAGAATTTGAAAACAATCGTGATATTTACAACTGGGTTTTAGATACACTTGAGCTCAAGCCACCCCGTCCCTATCAGTATGAATTTGCACGACTCAATATCAACTACACGGTTATGAGCAAAAGAAAACTTTTGGAACTGGTAGAAGGTGGCTATGTAAACGGCTGGGATGATCCACGTCTGCCTACAATTGCAGGGTACAGAAGAAGAGGGTATACGCCGGAGTCCATTTTAAACTTTTGTGATCAAATCGGTATAGCAAAAGCAAACTCTGTGGTTGATGTTGCACAGCTTGAATTTTCTATACGAGATGATTTAAATCCAAAAGTTCCTCGTGTTATGTGCGTTTTGGATCCTCTTAAAGTGACTATTGAGAATTATGAAGGTTCAGAGGAGCTTGAAGCACCTTACTATCCGCATGATGTACCAAAAGAGGGTTCGCGAAAAATACCTTTTTCAAAAGAGTTGTATATTGAAAGAGATGATTTCAGTGAGAATCCTCCAAAAGGCTATTATCGTCTTACGCCTGAGCAGCCTGTACGCCTGAGACATGGTTATATTATTACATGTAAAGAGGTGATAAAAGATGCCAATGGAAATATTGTCGAAATCAAAGCAGAATATTATCCTGATTCCAAAAGTGGTACGAAAGATACAAGCGGTATCAAAGTAAAAAGTGCTATCCAATGGGTGAGTGCAACAGATGCCAAAAAAATAGAGGTTCGTCTCTATGACAGACTTTTTAAAACTGAAGCACCGGAGGGGATTGAGGACTTAAATCCAAACTCTCTGCAAATCATTAAAAATGCGCTGATTGAACCTGCTGTTATAACACAAAAGCCGGATGAAAGATTTCAGTTTGAGAGACAGGGGTACTTTTATGCAGATCCGGTTGATTACAGTGATGAGCATCCTGTGTTTAACAAAATAGTCGGCCTCAAAGATTCTTGGGCGAAAAAGACAAAAGAAAAAAAAGTCACTACGTCCAAACCACAGGCCAAAAAGGTACAAATTGATGGCGAAGTGGTGCCAATGAGCAAAGAAGAACAGGCGCTTTTTGACAAGTATACGAATGACTTAAAACTAAACAATGAGGTTGCAAATACTTTGGCTCGCGATGCTTTTCTCTGTGACTTTTTTGAAGAAGCACTTTGTACATGTAATGCTCCTGTCACGCTCTCAAACATTGTAGTCAATGAAGTAGCCAGAGAACTCAAACATACAGAGGCAAAGGAACTGAAATTTAATCCGGTACATATAGCACAACTGGCAAAAATGATTGAGGAAGATATCATCTCAAGTAAAATTGCTAAACAGGTGTTTGAGGATATGTCAAAGAGTGGAGAAAACCCTGCGCAGATAGTTGAAGCAAAAGGGCTGGTGCAGATCAGTGATCCGGCTCAAATTTTACCTGTTATTGATGAAGTCATTGCAAACAATCCTGACAATGTAGCAAAATACAAAGCAGGGAACAACAAGCTGTTTGGTTTCTTTATCGGACAGGTATTGAAGAAGACAGGTGGCAAAGCAAATCCTAAAATTGTAAATGCGCTTGTAAAACAAAAATTGATGTAAAACACATGGCTCAGACTGAAGTCTGGGTTTCAAAAAAAGATTTCTATATTGTTGTATTTGTTTGCTATATAAATGATATTTAATGATTGTTAAAAAGGAAGAAATGTTGGTGACCCCGAGGAGAATCGAACTCCTGTAACATGGATGAAAACCATGGATCCTAACCGCTAGACGACGGGGCCAACATGCTCAACTTTTGTTGAGCCGAAATTATATAGACAATATCCTTAAAAAAAGATAAAATCTATATATTTCGTTAATTATTCATAAAAACTACGAAGTGTTCTAATGATAACAGCATTTTTAGAAATACTTTCTGCCTTTGCGTTGTCATTTACAGTTTCATATAAATCTAAAGGAAGAGAGATTGAAAATGTTTTTGTCTCAACTTTTTTCTTTTTCGCTACCATAGAAACTACATTACCAAGCAATTCGATTATTTTTTTCGTATCTATTGGCTTTTGAATGAAGCTGTTGACACCAACTTCTATTGACTCTGAAATTTTTTCCATATCATTACTTGCAGATATTACAATAATTATCTGACTGGGATTAATTTCACGAATCTTACGAGAAAGCTCAATTCCGTCCATACCTTCCATAATAATATCAACAAAGACTACATCCGGTTTATTTTGCTCATAAACTTTCAGTGCAGTATCTCCGTCAAAACATGAATCTACTTTTGCAAAAAAGTTTTTAAACGTAGAACTTAAAAGTTCGTTCGTTACTTTTTCATCTTCTACAACCATAGCTGTAAGTTTTTTTGTCTGTTCTGTTAATTGAATTAGATCTAAATTACCCATTGTTTTTCCTATATTTTAATTTGTGATATTATACACTACAAATAGTTAATAACGCTAACATTTATCAACAAGTTCACGAATTTGTCTTAAATTGCTCTAGCCACTCTATATCAGAAACACTGTTTTGCTCTTTTTGTGTAAGTAAAGAGTCTATAATACTTATAAGTGTTTTTTTATCCATAAACTGTAATAAGTCAGGATTAATAGAAGTAGGGCGTAACCCATCATAGCTGTTTAAAAGATTTTGTATATCTTTAATAAGTTGTTCTTTTTTTTCCATTGTATATATTATCCTGGAGTTTATTCGAGCCGTTTATTCTTTTATAAAGGTTCATATTAAACAATATAATCTGTATTGCAGATATTGGTTAACATAATGTAAATTCTCTTGAAAAACAGTCTGCTCTCTTAAGAGTGAATACAGGCATAAGATAAGCCGAGTTTTGTAGTGATAGCATTAATCTACTGCACATCTTGCGTTGTGCCTCTAGCGAAACAATAGCATTGTAAGACGCTAACCATTTGTTTCTTGCTGCCATGTTGGGTTTACAAGCTCTCTATATTGCTATAAAGACTGGTGGTCTCTTACACCACCTTTTCACCTTTACTATTTTTAGTTCGCTAAAAGTTAGAAAAATGCCGATAGCATTTTTATGCTTTAGTGCCTTGGCGGCTAGCGAAAGATATTTGGGCTTATGCTCAAATATCGGCTAATAATAGAAGTCTAATCTCTGTTGCACTTTCCCTCGTATTACTACGGCCATTAGTTAAATGGAACACTGTCTTACAGCAGCTCGGACTTTCCTCTTGAATACTTGTTCAAGTCACTATCTCTTATGCCTGATGAAATTATACTCAATAATTCTAAACGACATTACAGTATGAACAAGTGTTCATATTACAATAAAGAAAAAAGAACACTTGTTCATATATTATTAAGCACATATTAACAAGTGTTCATATATAATTATATAAACAAGAACAAGTGTTCACTTTAATAGAATAAGGAGTTACAAATGCCTGCAAACAGGGATATAAAGACAAAAAATACAACGAAAGAGAAAATACTTACAGCAGCAACAGCCCTCTTTTCTCAGTATGGGTACAAAGGTGCCAGTGTACGAAAAATTGCTGCAGAGGTTGGTATAAGAGAGAGTGCACTCTATAATCATTACAAAAACAAGGAGGAAATATTTCTTGAAGTTGCTAAAAACATCTTCTCTTCACCCTTCTCCTTTTCGGAAGATGAAGTAAGAGAGCTGGCACTCAGAGGAAAACCGTTTTTACAGAAATATACCATGCAGTACAAAATGCTGACCTTTGACAAGAAGAATGAAAATATGTTTAGACTGCTTATGATTGAACTAATGCAGAATAAAAGCTTACGAGAGCAGTTTATGAGCCAATACCATGACAAAAACATAGCATTGCTTTCTGAAGGCTTTTTTATTATGATGCAGAATGCTTTAATACGCTCCTCTGATCCGATGCTGATTGCATATGAATTTATCAGCACCCTCTTCTACATACGATTACAGGTTACCCTGTTGCGGTTTGATTCATATTCAACCAATGCACTTGCAACGCAGTTTGAAAAACATGTGGATTTTTTTTGGGAAAGTATAAAAAATTGATACTATAAAATATTAAATACTAATTAATATTAAACCGTATGTTTAAAAAAAGCAGCACTCTTTCGAGTTACTGCTTTTACATGTAATGTTGACTATTTAGTTCCCATTGCATCCAAAGCATATGCCTTACCAAGTGCATACGCTTTTTTATTTGCTTCGTGAACTTTTGCCGGAACTTTAGAAAGCATTGTTTCGATTAAAGATTCTTCCGGAAGTACACCAGTCATCGTGTTTGTAATTGCAAGAGCAACAACAGATTGAGTAATAACATTACCAACCTCTTCTTTTGCGATTGTAATAATAGGAATCTCAATAATATCCCATAATTTTCTGTCTTCATCAGTTGGATGAACAAGGTTTGGATCAACAACTATTTTATTGCCTGGTCTTACCCCTTTTTTAAACTGGTGATAAGAAACATCTGCAACAGAAAGCATAAAATCAATTTCGCCCTCGTTTGCATACGGATAACGAATTTCTTCATCATCAAGTGTAATATCAACAACAGTTGCACCACCACGAACTTGAGAAGTATAGGTAGCAGTTTTCAGACCAAATCCGCCATTCTTAATTTTACAAGCAGCCATAATTTCACCGGCAAGAAGGACACCCTGTCCACCAACACCAGTAAATCTTAAAGTATGTCTCATCTATAACCCCTTATATTTTTTTCTCAAAATCATCTTGAGTGATTTTAGGACGTTGCCCTTGTGCAGCTTTTTGAATCTCTGCATACATGTCACAATACTCTTCCTGTTCAACTTCTCTCAATACACCAGTCGGGAAAATATTAAGCTGCTCTTCTTCAGAAAGTGCTTCCCATTTTTTAACCGGAAGTGTAATCTCATCAATCCATTTAAGATTGTCCATCGCAGAAACCATTTTGTTTTTACGACCAAGATTAATATGACAGTTAGAAAAGATATCCATAAACGAGAAACCTTTGTGAGAAAAACCTTTTACAAGAATTTTTTCAAGCTTCTTAGGATCTGTCATAGATTCACGGGCAACAAAAGATGCTCCGGCACCAATAGCCAGTTTACAAGCATCAAAAGTAGGGTCAATATTACCATTCTTTTGAGACACTGTCCACATACCGCGAGGAGTAGTTGGGGAAGTTTGTGAATTTGTAAGACCATAAATAAAGTTATTAATCAAAATAAAATTCAAATCAATATTTCTTCTACAGCCGTGAATAGTATGATTTCCTCCGATTGCAAGTCCGTCACCGTCACCTGCAACAACGATTACATGCGCATGTGGTTTGGCAAGTTTAATGCCGGTAGCATATGCAACAGTACGACCATGTGTTGTGTGAACAGTATTACAGTCGATATATGAAGAAAAACGACCAGAACACCCTATTCCGGATACGATACAAACATCTTTCATATCCCATCCCATTTTTTCAATTGCACGAATAGTTGCTTTTAAAATAACACCATCACCACAACCCCAACACCACAGTGTCGGCATTTTGTTTACACGTAAATATTTATCATAATTAAATGCCATTAAATCATCTCCTTAATTTTTGCTACCATTTCAGCCGGTGCGATTGGACGTCCGTTTGCTTTGAGTAAAGTAGTAAAATCATTACGTTTAATAACGCGTTCTATCTCTTTTGAATACTGACCCATGTTAAGTTCAGTAACCATAATTCTGTTTTCAAATTTCTTACCGATCTCTTCTAATCTTTTAATAGGAGACGGCCATAACATAATCGGTCTGAAGAGTCCGGCTTTAATACCTTCTGAACGAAGTTTTTTTACAGCTTCATAAGCACCAAGTGCAATTGAACCATAAGCAATGATACATACATCAGCATCTTCCAAATCAACTTCTTCATAGTCAGGAAGATCATCAAGTCCACCATTTTCCAAGTGTACTGTATTGATTTTACCTACTAAACGCTCAATGTTAAATTCACACTGTTCTGCATCTTCAGTAGGGAAACCTTCATCTCCATGATGCAAACCTGTGATGTGGTATTTGTACCCTTCAAACATAGGATTAAGTACCGCAGGTTTGTTCATTTCAGCCTTGTATGGCTTGTAATCAGCCGGATCACCATGAAATCTTTCACGGTCAACTATTGCAGCATCAATTTCTTCAATATCCGGTAACTCAGCTTTACCGTGCATATGTCCGATTGTTTCATCAAGAAGCATAAAAACAGGAGTCATATATTTTTCAGCCAGATTAAATGCACGTACTGTTTGTGTATAACACTCAGTTAATGAACCTGCACATAAAGTGATAGATGCATAGTCACCGTGTGTCGGATACTGTGCCTGACCGATATCTGCTTGAGAAACACGAGTAGGAAGACCAGTTGAAGGACCACCACGCATAACATTGATAATAACCAATGGAATTTCAGCAATAAAAGCAAGACCAATCTGCTCAGCTTTCAAAGAAATACCAGGACCTGATGTCGCAGTAAATGACTTTGTTCCTGTCATTGATGCACCAATAGCAGCAGAAATACCACCGATTTCATCTTCCATTTGAATACAAACACCGCCAACTTTTGGTAGTAAATCAGAAGATTCATGCATTACTTCAGATGAAGGTGTAATCGGATATCCTCCAAAAAATCTTGCTCCTGCTTCTACTGCAGCCTTTGCAGCTAATTCATTACCTGT
>JALSKR010000105.1 GCA_026988735.1 Sulfurimonas sp. | reverse complement strand
AATCTGGCAAAAAATGAAAATACACCGGTTCAAACGCTGTACCAGTTACAGCTTGATCGCCGTTTTGAGCGGGCAGTAAAAACAAATAAAGCCTTTGGAAAATATATACAAAGTCAAAATATAGGATGGTTATAAAATGAGAGCAAGTGATTTGACAAAGAGTCTGTCGGCTTTGGTTGTGCAAAAAGTACCTACTTTTTTGTGGGGAGCACCGGGGATTGGAAAATCTTCTATCGTCAAACAAATTGCACAGGCAAATGATTTGGATTTTATAGATTTGCGTCTGGCTTTGATGGATCCGACGGATTTAAAAGGGATTCCTTTTTATGACAAAGAGTCTCACAGCGCACTCTGGGCACCGCCTGCATTTTTGCCGCGTGAGGGAAAGGGCATACTCTTTTTGGATGAACTCAACTCCGCTGCTCCTGCTGTGCAGTCTTCAGCGTATCAGCTTATACTTGATAGACGCGTGGGAGAGTATGAACTGCCTGAGGGTTGGGCTATTGTTGCTGCGGGAAACCGAGAGGGTGACAGAGGGATGACATACAGAATGCCCGCACCTTTGGCAAACCGTTTTGTGCATTTTGAGCTTGAAGTGAGTGTGGATGACTGGCGTGAATGGGCATATAAATATGGACTTGACAGCAGAATTGTTGCCTATATCAGTTATAAAAATGAGCATCTTTTTACCTTTGATGCAAAAAATGAGAATAAAAGTTTTGCAACACCAAGAAGCTGGGAGTATGTCAATAATATTTTAAAAAGTTCTTTGGCACCGAGTTTACTTTTAGAGACGATTAGTGGTGCAGTAGGGCGTGATGTTAGTGTTTCATTTTTGAGTTTTTTAAAAGTAATGGAGAGACTGCCAAGTATTGAGAAGATACTCAGCGCAGAAGAGTTTGTGTACAGTGATGAGGTGGATGTTTTATATGCTTTGAGTTCGGGAATTGTGAGTCATTACCTGCAAAATTCAAGTGAAGAAGCACTTGAAAATCTTTTGAGGTACACTTTGGATCTCAAAGGAGAGTTTGCGGTAATGATAGCGCAGGATTTGCAACGAGCAGGCATTACCATGGAAGGCTCAGAGGTTTTTAAAGAGTGGGTAAGAAAGTTTTCTTATCTGTTGGGCTGAGAGTGGCAAAAAAGCAACAATAGTCGGTACTAAAGTACCGATTCCAGGGAGTTGTGATTTTGGAACCCGTACTTCAGTGCGGGCGAGAGTGGCAGGAAAGCTGTAACAGTCGGCACTAAAGTACCGATTCCGAGAGAATTTGTGGTTTTTTCGGAACCCATCCTTCAGGGTGGGCGAGAGTGGCTGAAATATTGGAGAGATATATGCAAAAAACAGAGGAAAAAATATCGCAGGCAAAAGCAAAACTTTTAGTAGAGTATCCCTATTTCGGAACACTGGCTTCAAAGATTGATGTTGTAATAAATGATGATATAGAAGCCTTTAAAAGTGATGGACAAAAACTACAAATAAACAGTGATTATTTGCAAAATTTAGAACTAAGCGAAATGGAGTTTGTTTTTGCAAATGGTGCGATGCACGCAAGTCTGGCTCATGAGATGCGAAAAAAGAACCGTAGCGGGTGGCTGTGGCAGATGGCTACGGATATGGCAGTCAATGACATGCTTGTGCAAAACGGATTCAATATGCCTTATGGCGCGCAGTACAGAGAGCGTTTTAGCGGAATGTATGCCGAAGAGATTTATGCCGAACTCAAAGATGATATTTTGCGAGATGACGAAGATTTGGAATATGAAGCGGATAACAGTGATGATGTGCAAAATGAGAAGCAGGAAAAAAGTGATCAAAAGGAGCAAAATCAACAGACACTCCAAGAACTCGAAGAAGAGATACTCCAAGAACAACTTTTTGCCGAAGAAGCCATCAGCCTGTTAGAATCCAAAATGCAAACAGGCGAAGTCCCTGTGGCTATTGAGCGTTTTTTTGAAATTGAGGATTTTGGAAAAGTTGACTGGCGAAATGAGCTAAGAAATGCACTGGATAAATATTTCAGAGATGATTATGTTTTTATGCCTCCGTCAAAAAAACTGCTCTACAGCGGTATTTATCTGCCCTCAAATGTTTCACAGACTTTTCGTCTTGTTATTGCGGTTGACAGCTCAGGCTCTATTAATAAAGAACTTTTAGATGAGTTTTTGAGTGAAGTGAATTTTTTGATGACACTGGTACAAAATTATCAAATTGAACTTTTGGTATGTGATGAAAAGGTTCATTCGCATAAAACATTTTATAGTGGTGAAAAACTTGAAGCAGAAGTAAAAGGGGGAAGCGGGACAGATTTTCGTCCGGTATTTGATTTTGTGCAGAAGCATTTTGATGATGTAAAACTGCTTTTGTATTTTACTGATTTGAATGGAACTTTTCCATCAACTTTGCCAAATTATGAAGTCAAATGGGTAAGTCCAAAGGAGAGTGAAATCCCTTTTGGAACACTTATCAAGCTTGATTAGGCTTGAAATATAAGCTTGTTTCTCCCACTGTTTTTTGCTTTGTATAAAAGCATATCAGCTGCATTTATATTCTCTTCAAGTGTCTCTTCTTCATTAAAAAGTACTGCTCCTATAGAGATGGTAAAGTGGATATTTTCTCCATCTTTGAGTG
>JALSKR010000104.1 GCA_026988735.1 Sulfurimonas sp. | reverse complement strand
AACGTTTAAAGAGGGTGCAATCTATTTCAAGAAAGATGGTATTGGAGCAAAATTCTTTAATACAACTATTCTTTATGATGTAACATCTGATTACCCGGCAATCTATTCAGTAGGTGCTAATAATGTTGCTGATACAGTTTTTGAAAATGTAGCTATCATTGGTTCTAATCCAAATAAAATTGGTGGTGATACTGATTTGACTACTGTTTTTGAGAGTGGTGTGAATAATACTAAATAATACTTTTTAAGTACACTCTAGGAACCTTCTCCTAGAGTGCATACTCTTACATGTAACCATTTTGTTACTTTCTTGTAATCCTCCTATAACCTAACTTTGTTATTCTTCGAAAAATATTTAAGACGGAGAAAAAATGATTTTTCATCATACAAAGATAATTTATTCACTTGCATTATCAACAACCTTACTGAGTTCTTCACTTATGGCATCATCGAGTGATGAATTAGCCCAGTCTGTCATTACGCTTCGCGGAGAAGTTGAAAGCTTATATTCTGATGTTAAAGAGAATAAGCAACGATACAATGCGCAAATGAAGTCACTTTCAATGCAAACAATTGATTTGCAGGCGCAGATAAACAGAAAAGAAACTGCTATTAAACTTGCAAAAGATGAACTTGACAAGATTAAGAAAAAGATAAAAGAAACAACAAGCGGCAATACTGAAATTAAACCACTTGTCAAAAATGCTATTGCTTTATTGGAGAAAAGTATTCAAGAAGGAATACCTTTTATGGTGGAGGAGCGTATCGGTTCTTTAGATAAAATAAAAGCTGACTTAGATGCAGGACTTATAACGAACGAAAAAGCACTTGCACTTACATGGGCAAGTTATGATGATGCGATTCGTCTTACAAAAGAGATTGGTTTATTTAAACAAAAAATTGACTTTAAAGGAAAAAAAGTTCTTGCAAAAGTTGCTAAACTTGGTTCAGTTGCACTCTTTTTTGCTACGCCAACCGATGAAGTTGGTTATGTTGTAAAAAATGGTAGTGGTTACAGCTATAAACAGATTACTGATCCAAAAGATAAAGAAAAAATTATTGCACTATTTGATGCATTGCAAAAACAGATACGAACAGGATTTTTTGAACTACCAAACGCTTTAGTTTTACAAGGGAGTAAATAATGAAATTTTTAGCAATATTTTTACTATTTTTTGTCACATTTTTAGGTGCTGATGAACTAAGAGATGCTTATGAAAAAGAGTTTGCCTTCTTAAAAGCGCAAAAAACAGAACTTCAAAGAAGACTTCACTCTGAAAGTAGTTTTCAAAAAAAAGAGATTGCAAAAACAAAGCAAAAAGTTCAGGCACTGCAAAATAAGCTTGTCGCACTCTCACAAGAAGAAAAAAATCTTCAAAACAGCATTGAAAAAGCAACAGAACAACTCGGAGATAAAGAGTCAAACAAGGAGATTACAGGTAGTGTAATTATTCAAGCAAAATCTCTTTTGGAAGAGTATGGTTACCATATAAATGATTCTAAAGGTGTAAAAGCAGAAGAAGTTATGAAAAATGCCTTTGCAAATGCCGCAAAATTATACAAAGAGCTTTCGTCTTTACGCAAAGAGGAGGGGAAATTCTACCTTATAGATGGAACAACAACACAAGGTAAAATTATCAAAGTAGGAAATATTGCAGCCTATGGTATCAGCAAAAAAGCAGCTGGTGCATTGGCTCCAGCGGGTAATGGTGAATACAAACTATGGAATCAAAATGCCAGTGCAGATGCAAAAGCATTTGATGCGGGGACTCCTCGTAAAAATATTAAAATATTTATCTATGAAAACCTTGATAAAGATATAGAATATGTAAAAGAAAAAACGCTTGAAGATACCATTAAAGGTGGTGGTACCATAGGATATATAATTTTGATATTAGGCGCTTTAGGCTTATTACTAATATTGATTAGAATTGTATTATTACTGCGTTCAGGTTCTAATGTGAGTGAAATTACAAATATAGTTGTTGAAAAACTCAAAAATAACAAACCACAAGAAGCTCTTGAAGCAATTAAAGGTTATAAAGGATCAACTGCCCGTGTTATAAAAGCAACACTCCGAAACATAGACAAAGACAGAGACCACATAGAAGACATTGTGACAGAAAATATTTTAAATGAGTCAAGTCATATTGACAGGTTTGGCAACTTTGTACTGGTTTTGGCGGCTGTTGCACCATTACTGGGACTCCTTGGAACAGTAACAGGAATGATAGCAACCTTTGACATTATTACAGAGTTTGGCACAGGTGATCCAAAATTACTCTCAGGTGGTATTTCAGAGGCACTTGTTACAACAATGTTAGGTTTGATAGTGGCAATTCCACTGTTGCTTTTAGGAAATTTACTCAGTGGATGGGCACAGAATATTAAAGATTCTATGGAACAGGCTGCCCTGCATATAGTAAATGAATATGAGGTTCATAAAGAAAAATGATGAATGAGATATTAGTCTACTGGAATCAGTTCATAAATATTATGAACTCTGGTGGAATTATCATGTGGGTACTTTTCGCACTCAATCTTCTTTTGTGGTATGGCATCGGTTATCGGTATCTTACTCTCAAAAGAGGGAGTCGCGGCAATGTGAGGCGTCTTATAGAAAAACATGAGAAAAGAGGCA
>JALSKR010000103.1 GCA_026988735.1 Sulfurimonas sp. | reverse complement strand
ATCCTATATTTTGACTTTGTATATATTTTCCAAAGGCTTTATTTGTTTTTACTGCCCGCTCAAAACGGCGATCAAGCTGTAACTGGTACAGCGTTTGAACCGGTGTATTTTCATTTTTTGCCAGATTATGAAGTATCTCTGCTTCACCACTTTGTGCAAGTTCTTCCAAAACACTCTGAGGTGTCGCACTGTTTGCGCTCAGAGATGTAAAGTATTGCCCTTTTTTATAAATATCTTCCAACAAAGCTCTCGGTGTTGCACTGTTTGCATAAATTTTTGCATCTATTGCCTCCTTGCCCAAAGAGAGTAAATAGTTACATGTAGTTACATGTAAAGAGCTGTTTTGCGCCAAGGTCAAATATATATTTTCATCATGCTCACAAAGCAGCTTCTCCTGCATCGTCTGCGTTAAGGTTTCATTTGCAGCCAAATTTATTTTATAGGCCTTAAGTTTTTCAAACAGTGCCTCATCCAAGCGAATATTTTGCGCAATTACAGCAGCCAAAGGTTCCTCTTTTATCAGCTCATTTACTATACTTTTATCAAGATTTTTATTATAGGACAATGCCTCTTTTACGCTATAGTCACCCTTTTTTAAAAAGAGTTTTTGCACACTCTTTGGCACCTTTACATGTAAAGCGAGTGCCTTCATTAGTTTGGGGTGTTTTTTTGTCGGTGCCAAATTGGCAATAACTTCTAAAAGCTCTCCATTTGCTGTCTGCTGTACGAGATGATATATTCCTGTTGTAGCATACTGCACATTATGGTTTCTCTCTATATTTTTATAAAACCTGCCTATGAGTGCAGCAGAAACATCTCGATTGTCATCATTTTCAAAAAAGTCTTCATCCCCGTAAGAGTACATCTTCAGGAGTTTAAAAAAAAGCGTATCATCAATACAGCTGTTTTGTAAAAAACTTTTCAGACGGGCTTTGTCATTTGAAAGTTTTAAACTCATCAACAAGGTATCATTATCAATCTCTTGGGCTAAAAGCTTTTCAAAGGTATCAATATTTATAAATTCATAGCGCTTTTGTTC
Source organism: Sulfurimonas sp. (assembly GCA_026988735.1). Classification (GTDB taxonomy): domain Bacteria; phylum Campylobacterota; class Campylobacteria; order Campylobacterales; family Sulfurimonadaceae; genus Sulfurimonas. The sequence continues at coordinate 1,693 of JALSKR010000103.1, read as the reverse complement.
GTATAACAACTCACTCTGATTTTGTTCATATGGATTCATCATACGACCCTCTAAAACATACTCTACTGCATCGCTGAGTTCTCGGGTAAGCTTTATGTTGTGAAAATTTAATTGCGAAAAAAACTCATCCTCACTAAATGCTCTGCTCTTTCCAAACATTAAAACAGTTTTATTTTTTAAATCTTCTAATTTCATATGCAAATTATACACAGATTTTCGATTTATTCTTATTTAGTGTTATACTTGCTACAAGATATTCAAGGAATGTTCAATGAAACTTTACGCACCATGGGAAAGAAGTTTTAAAAAAGTCTATACACCTTTTGAACATTTTTTACATGCACAAACTACCACCGGATTAGTATTAATGGGCATGACTATCATCGCTCTGCTTCTTGCTAATTCCCCTTTTTATGAAACATACCAGCATTTTATTCACACAAAGATTGAACTTGACATTGGTTCGCTTGTTATCAAAAACTCTCTGCACCACTGGATAAATGACGGGCTTATGGCTGTATTTTTCTTTCTGATTGGTCTTGAGATCAAGCGAGAAATCCTTGTAGGTGAACTCTCAAATATAAAAGTTGCTGTTTTACCGATTCTCTCTGCCATTGGCGGTATGCTTGTACCTGCTCTTATATACTTTAGCATCAATTACGAAGGTATTGGTGCAAATGGCTGGGGAATTCCTATGGCAACAGATATTGCCTTTGCCATCTCTGCACTTGTTCTGCTTGGCAATCGTGTTTCACCTGCACTTGTAACCTTTTTGGTTGCACTTGCCATTGTTGATGACCTTGGTGCTGTCATAGTAATTGCCCTTTTTTATACTGCACAGATTCATTTTGATTTTTTACTGCTTGCTGGAGCAATGTTTTTACTCTTAGTCATACTCAACCGTTTTGGAATTCATGCAGTGCTTCCCTACTTTATCATTGGCCTATTTATGTGGTTTTTTATGCTTGAATCAGGTATACATGCAACCATAGCCGGAGTTATCGCCGCACTCACAATTCCTTCAAAACCAAAAATGCCACCTACTGACTTTACCCAGCAGACAAAAAATTTGCTTGATGAGTATGACAATTATCCCGTAGCAACGGACCATACAATGCACGAACAGCAAAAAGCAGTTTTACAAAACATAAAAGACAGAATAGATGGGGTAAGTTCTCCTGCTGCAAGATTGGAAAATGAACTGCACCTTCCTGTGAGTCTTTTGGTTATTCCTCTTTTTGCCTTGGCAAATGCAGGTATTCGTATAGATTTTTCATCTATTTCTCAAGTGATTTTTGAACCTGTCTCGCTTGGTATTATTCTCGGACTTATTCTTGGAAAAATCATCGGTATAGCCGGAGTTGCTTTTCTTGCTATCAAAATCGGCATTGCAAAACTTCCGCAAAACAGTTCTATGAGTCAAATATTTGGAGTCTCTGCACTTGGTGGTATCGGTTTTACTATGAGTATCTTCGTTGCAGATTTGGCCTTCCAAAATAATGAGACGCTCATTTTTCAAGCAAAAATCGGAATATTAACTGCCTCATTGCTTGCGGGATTTTTTGGCTTTATCTGGCTGAGATTTATTGCTGCTAAACAGCCTCTATAATGTTTCTGCCGTTTTCTTTGGCACAGTAAAGCATCTTGTCTACAATCATTACATATTCGTCAAGCAGAACATGCTTGTAGATTT
>JALSKR010000102.1 GCA_026988735.1 Sulfurimonas sp. | reverse complement strand
TATTGCACTCAGCAGTGCATTGGATAAAATTGTAAAAGAGTGCGGATTATGGTTAAAGGGAGTTTGCCTTGATAAGTGAAAAAGAGTATAGAAAAAGAAGAGTGCGTTTAGGTCGTAAACTCAAGCCGATGAGTGTGGCTGTTTTATTTGCAGCAGAGCCCAAAACACGCTCAAATGATACAGAGTATCCGTACAGACAAAACAGTAATTTTTACTATATGAGTGGTTTTAAAGAAGATAAGTCGGCTTTAGTGATTGTAAAAGGGGCTAAAAAGTTTCATACCTACCTGTTCGTTGCAAAAAAAGATAAGACACAGGAGCTCTGGCATGGAAAGAGATTAGGCAAAGAGAAGGCAAAAGAGCTTTTTTTGGTGGATGATGTTTTTGAAATAGATGAATTTGAAGCCAAATTCAAAGAGTTTGTTGATAAAAAGCAGCATATATATCATGATTTTACACTCGAATACGCAAAAGTCAAGGTCTTAAAACGCTACACTAAAAATATACAAAGTTATGAAAATTTGGCAAGCTATGTGGAACGTATGCGTTTAATCAAATCAAAATCTGAAATAAAGCTCATAAAAAAAGCCATAAACATAACAAAAAAAGCACACCACAGGGCGATGAAAAGAGCAAAAAAATTACAGTATGAGTATGAACTGCAGGCACATATAGAGTATGTTTTCAAAAAAAACGGTGCCTACAGCGATGCCTATACATCCATTGTAGCCTGCGGGAACTCTGCCAATACTCTGCACTATGTAAACAATAATAAAAAACTGATGCAAGGCAATCTGATACTTATAGATGCCGGATGTGAATATGAGTATTATGCAAGTGATATAACACGGACTATACCGGTCAGTGGGAGTTATACAAAAGCACAAAAAGAAGTCTATGCAATGGTTTTACATGTACAAAAAGAGATTATAAAGATGATTCGTCCGGGTATTTTTAAAAGTACACTGCAAAAAAAATCAGAAGAGCTGCTTTGTCAGGGTATGATAGATTTGGGCATTTTAAAGGGAAAATGCAAAGAACTTATAAAAGAAAAAGCACACAAAAAATACTATCCTCATGGTATCGGACACTGGATGGGGCTTGATGTGCATGACGAATGCCCTTATAAAAAACCAAATGGTGAAGAGATTGCGTTACAACAAGGTATGGTTATGACTATAGAACCTGGAATTTATCTTGATGCAGAGGATGAAAATATTCCTAAAAAGTACAGAGACATAGGCATCCGAATAGAAGATGACATTTTAGTAACAAAAAACGGGTGTGAAAATCTCTCTTGTGCAATTGCCAAAGAGATTGATGAAATTACTCGTATGAGTAACTCCATCCGGTAAGGTTCTTGATTTTGGCTTCATCAAACTCTTGTGAATCTGCTAAAAAATCCATAACATGCATAACAGCATGTGGAATAGTTTTTTGGTCTTGCGGCTTTACCAAAAGCATAGGCATTGGCGTGTCTTGCGCTTTACTAAGGGCAAAGCCAACGGGCATAAGCTGACTCATGAGTTCTGCAGGTTTGCCTATCTTATGCTCCTGTAAAAATTTTTGGAGTACGGCATCCTGAATATCTTTTGGCATTTCTTCTGCTGTATTTAAAAAAATCGTAAAATGAATGGGCGTCTCTTTAAATTTATCAGGTGCAGGTGCTGCCATGATGATGTATTCTACATTTTTTAAATGTTCTTTTATCTGTTGCGGATTTAAGTATTGCTCTGTTTTGATTGATTGGGCTTTCATATTGCTCTTTTTTTATGACAAAATGTCAGTTTTTTAAATCTGTTTAGAATTTTAACATAAATTAGTAATCTTTCTTGGAATCCATCCTTCAGGGTGGGCGGAGAGTGGCAGGAAAGTTTGAAGATGGTACAAAATATGCTTAATTATTTGCATCAAAGAAGGATATTTATGCAGTTTATCGAAGCACTTAAACTTAGAAGCAAGCTTTTTTTCCTTTTTCTTCTGATTACTGTCGGATTGTTTGCTCTTGGATTTATAGGGACAAACTATGTCAATGCAATGAAAAAAAATATGGATTCTTTGTACTTTGGTTCTTTGATACCTGTAACAGAATTAAATGAGATAGTCAAAACATACAGTTATGATTTGGCAGCTACGGTTTACAAGGTGCGCAGAGATGAAATCAGTCCCAGTGAGGCAGCTTTTAAAATAGAAACATCCCTGAACTATATCAATAAAAAATGGCAAAGTTATAAGTCTCATTTTAAAACAGAAGAGGAATTGTATTATCTGGAATATGCTGATTTGGAGATAGATCGCGCAAATAATTATTTTTCCAAAGTTTTAAAAGCCGTGAAAGCTTCCAAAAATTTAAGGCATATATCAATAACAACACTTGAAAAAAAAGTTGAGTCAATTCATAATGTTTTAGAAAAACTGATCAATTATGAAGTCAATATGGCAAATTATGAGAGAAAAAAGTTTTTATATACATATGATTCTATTTTGTTTAAAATCGGTACTTCACTCGGACTTATTATTTTAGGACTGCTGATTATTCTTTTTTATGTGTTTGAGAGTATTCAAAAAGACCAGACAAGACTGGAAATTGCAGCGAAGAAACTGAAACTTGTCAATAAAAAGCTTGAAAATGCCTCGTATACAGACTCTTTGACAAATCTTCACAACAGAAGATATTTTAATTTTATATTTGACAGAGAAGTAAAGCGCGCAAAACGAAATAAAACGTATATAACATTTA
>JALSKR010000101.1 GCA_026988735.1 Sulfurimonas sp. | reverse complement strand
CGGAGGCACACAGACTTTTTCAAATAATATAGAGTTGAGTATGCCTTTGATACCCAAAGCGAAAATGCGTGTAGTGGCTTTTGCAGACTGGGGAATGATTTCAGACAATGTTACCAATAATTTATTGACGAATAACATCTCAAGGGCCGGATACGGACTCGGACTGGAATGGTTCTCACCTATGGGTCCTATACAGTTAATGTTTGCCCGTCCTGTAAACCCTCAGGATGGTGATCAGACTGCAAACTTTGAATTTACGATGGGGCAGAGATTTTAAAACAAGACTTTAAATTTTTGACGTTCACATTCCAGTTTTGCCACTGCCTCTTTTGAGAGATAAAGCTTTTTGGAAGAGTTTACATGTAAAGTGTTTTTCTCAAACTTCAATTCAAAGTCCAGGTTTCTTGGCCTGTGGCTTAAAAGTGCTATACTCAAAGAGAGGAGAAAACTGAGTGTTTTTGTAATCTGCTCTTTGGGAAGCAGCTTTTTGTAGAGTTGCAAATGAGTACTTGATGGCAGTTTATTCTTAGCGTATTTGGTAAGTGTGGCAATGAGCATAATATCGTGATGTCTAAAACCGAATTCCAGTGCACTTTTTATCAAATAATAGGTATGCTTGTTTTGGGAATAAAAATGAACACTGCTTCCTGCGGGATATAATTTTGCAGCCAGGGCAAGATTGTATCTGTATTTGTAATCTATACCGAAATATTCATGTGTTAAATCAAAGAGTTTTTTAGCCAATAGATTTAAATTATTTGAGAACTGCCTGTCTTTTATATGGGAATCTATAATATAGCGTACTGAGGTATTGTAATTGTGAGGAAATTTATGTTTGGAATTTCTTAATAAATCACTCAGGTAAACACCTTCTCGTACACCTACACCACTTGTAATCACTTTTGAGAGATTTATTTTTTTAATAAGTCTTTGTAAAATAAGCGTACCGGGTTTAATGACATCAAATCTGTTACTGTTGATAAAAAGGCTTTTGAGTTCTTTGTTATTTTTCGCATTGAGCAGTTCTTGTATAAATTCCTGCAGCACAGTGACCTTAAATTCATAAGCATGAAGTTTGTTCAGCGGATATGTTTCACGTTTCATGATAGAACTCGATATTGCCCGAAATGTCCCGCCGATTCCAATAAGTGTATCAACTTTCATTGTTGGAAGCATTTGTAGTTGTTCGTCAATATACTTGATGGCACCTTCTATGTCATCAGCATCAAAATAAAGCTCTTTAAGACGAACTGTTCCAAGTTTTAGAGATAGAGGATGTGAGACATTGTTTTTGTCTATATAGGCGAGCTCAGTAGAGCCTCCACCTATATCTATACTGAGTGCATTCTCCTGCATCGGTAAAAGATTGGCACAGGCTATGCCTCCGAAGTATGCTTCTTTTTCGCCACTGATAATTTTTATATTGAGCTTGAGTTCTTTTTTTACTTTTTGTAAAAAATCTTTTTTATTGGGGGCATCTCTGAGTGCTGAAGTCGCAACACAAAAGAGTTTGTTTGTTTTAAAAGAGTTACTGATCTGCAAAAAATCACTGAGTGCGTCAAAAGTTCTTTGCATAGGAACTTCTTGTAACGCTCCATCATGTTTATAGGCATCTTCAGAAATTCTAACCTTTGATTTTTCTTCATGAAGCAGGTGAAATGCAAAGCGTGATACTTTCTCATATATCACCATTCTTACTGAATTGGAGCCTATGTCTATGATTGCAACACGCTTTGCCAAAGAACTACTCTTCTATTTCTAAATTTTTATATTTAAACTGTAGTTCTGCCACAGTCTCAACATTGTCTTTATCCGGTACTATGCAGTCAACAGGACAAACAGATATACAGGCAGGTTCATCATATATACCGACACACTCTGTACATCTGTCGGGATCAATATAATATATCGGATCACCTTCTTCTATTGCCAGTGTAGGACATTCTTCTCTACAAGCATCACATGCTATACATTCGTCATTTATTATTAAAGCCATATTCAAAAACCTTATATTTTATATTTATTTTTTAATCTGACGATTTATAGCAAATTAAAGCTTTATTATTTTTGAAAGATTACCTCTTCTTTGGAATTATACAGGATAATTTAGAATTGAGCTGCAAAGATGCAACTGTTCCGTCAATTCCGTCTTTTCTGTTTCTTATGCTTATTTTCGCACCTAGGGCATCTGCAGCGCTTTTTGCCAGGAAAAGACCAAGTCCGACACCGGATTTGTTTCCTTGACGCTTAAACGGTGCAAATAAATCCACACTGTCATCAATTCCACACCCTTCATCTACAACCTCTATCAGTAATCCGACATCGTCCTGTGAGCTTCTGAGTATAATAGATTTGTCCTTGGGCGTAAATTTAATGGCATTTTGTAAAAAGTTTTGCAGAATCTGGTTTAAAAGACTTATCTGCAGGGTTGCCATAAATCCATCCGGTTTAAAATCCATATGCAGCTGTTTGCCTTCATTTTCGGCAAGAAGTTTGAAGTCATTCGCTTTTTGTTTTAAAAATGCTATAACATCCACTTCTACAGGTCTGTCCAGTTGGGCACCTTCCTGACGACCTATGTTGAGTATGTTTGTTATGATTATATTCATTTCATCCACAGTTTTGTTTGTTGTTTTGATAGCTTCTATATACTCTTCGGGTGAGCGTTTTTTTATGAGAGTTACCTGGTTTTTTAATTTTATGACAGCCAGAGGAGTTTTTAACTCATGTGCAGTTCCTATAA
>JALSKR010000100.1 GCA_026988735.1 Sulfurimonas sp. | reverse complement strand
TGTACGCTTCTGTGGAGAGTTGTGAAGAGTTTCATGCCAAGCTTTATGAATTGCGAAAAGACAATCTTCCAAAATGGGAAAAAAAGTTTAAAGCACTTTTTAAAGAAAAAACAATTCAAAACATCGTAATGCTTCAAAGTCTTCTTGATGAATATGCAAACGAGATAAAAACAAAAATAGAAACCATCAACAAATCACTCACAGATATAGAGTACAGTGAAGGCACTTTTATAGAACTTGTTGCTACTAATGCGAAACATGCAGAGATAAAAGATTTTAAACAGACGCTCAAACAACTTACAACTGGTGCTGTGGATGAGAATAACATTTACGATGAGCAGAAATTTTTGCAGATAAAAGAACTTATCGGGCGCTTTAACGGACGAGCTGGGCATGTGGATGTCGATAAACGATGGAGAAAAACGGTGACAGATGTGAGAAACTGGTTTGAGTTCAGTGCTATTGAAAAATATATGAGTGACGGCAGTACAAAAGAGTATTATGAAGACAGCGGAGGAAAGTCTGGTGGACAAAAAGAGAAACTTGCTTATACCGTGCTTGCTTCTTCTTTGGCATATCAGTTTGGTTTGGAGTATGAAAAAATCCAAAGTCGTTCTTTTCGTTTTGTGATGATAGATGAAGCTTTTGGAAGGGGGAGTGATGAGAGTACTCGTTATGCTCTGCATCTTTTTGAAAAACTTAAACTTCAGCTTTTGGTTATTACTCCAAAACAAAAAATCAATGTAATAGAACCCTATGTTAAAAGTATTCATTTTGTAGCGAATCCAAGCGGAATGGACTCTTCGCTTATCTCAATGGAGATTGAAGAGTATATTAAAAACAAAAAGAGCTAAGGAATGGATTTTTATAATAGAAGTGCAATTGACAAACGCTTGGAAAGATTTTATAACAATGGAGATATTTTTCGAGCCTATATACAACACGAAAATTTTACTCCTTTAAAAATTGTACTTAAAACACCAAAGGAGCAGGATTTACTCCAACAGTTTTCTTCGATTTTGCAACAAAAAGAGAAACTTGAGCGTTGTGGATATCCTTTAGAATATAAGGAATTTCATTTTAAGAAAATGGGGATGCAAAAACTTCCCGTTGCTGTGCTTGTTCGTGATATAGAACAGTTTCTCTTGCTTGTAAATCGTAAAGAGGAGTATGCCATCTTTGTACGATGGTATGAGTATATGCTCAAAGAATATCCAAAACTCAAAGAACTTTTTTTTACAAAACCGAAGCTTGTTGTGGAGTATGCCAAAGAGTGGGAAAAGTTTGTTTTGATAATAGAATTTTTTTTAAAGCACAAATATCCCGACATATATATAAGAGAGATAAGTCTTGAGGGGATTGATACAAAATATATGCAAAAACATCTCAAAATATTGGATATTTTGCTTTCTTGTCTTCTTGGGAATGAACCATTGAAAAGTATAAAAGATTTTGCTTTTGAAAAACGCTACGGACTCAAATATATACTGCCTCAGTTGCGTTTTAGAATTTTGGATGAGAAGTTGCGTATGTGTGGATGTGATGATATTACACTCACTGTAGAGCAGTTTGAAGCCTTGGAAATAGATTGTCAAAAAGTATTTATTATAGAAAATAAAATAACGTTTCTCTCTTTTGTCCCGGTTCAAAAAAGCATTGCTGTTTTTGGGAGTGGGTACAGTATAGGTATTTTAAAAAATACACTTTGGCTTCAAGAAAAGGAGATATATTACTGGGGTGATATTGATATGGACGGTTTTGCTATTCTCTCACAAATGCGTTCTTATTTTCCGCAGACAAAGTCTTTGATGATGGATACCAAGACACTACAACTGTATAAAGACCGAAGTGTAAGCTACAAAGGCTCCAAAGAGATAGAACTGAAGCACCTGACCCAAGAGGAGGCTGTAGTTTACAAACGCTTGGCATCAGATTATTATGGGAAAAATTTCAGACTGGAGCAGGAGATGATTCCTTTTGATTATGTACAAGACGTACTCAATGAGGGAAGCATCTCCTAAGAATAGTTTTATAAAATATCAAACCTGTCCAAATTCATCACTTTGTCCCATGCTGCAATGAAGTCATCAACAAACTGTTCCTGTTTATCATCTTGTGCATAAAATTCTGTTTGTGCGCGGAGTTGTGAATTTGACCCGAAGATTAAATCTGCGCGTGTTGCTTTGTATTTAATTTTGCCGTTTATGCGACCTTCAAAAAGACTGTGTGTTTCATCGCTTGGAGACCACTCTATATTCATATCTGCCAAATTTACAAAAAAGTCATTACTGAGACTCTCTTTGTTGTCACTCAACACCCCATAATCATTTTGATTATGGTTGACTCCTAGCACTCTGAGTCCGCCGATGAGCACTGTCATCTGGGGAACATTCAGTGTCAGCTGCTGCGCTTTGTCTAACAATAGACGCTCAGCAGGTATTTGAGTTTTTGGAAGATAATTTCTAAAAGCATCCCCCTCTTTTGGTTCAAGATATGCGAAGCTGTGCACATCTGTCTGTTCCTGCAAGGCATCTACTCTTCCGGCAAGAAAAGGAACTTTTTTTGTATAACCGCCGTTTTGCAGTGCTTTTTCAAGTGCTGCTACACCGCCAAGGACAATGATATCTGCAAGTGAAATTTGATTTTTATGTTTTGCATTAAATTTTTTTCGAATCTCCTGCAAAACAGACAACACTTTTTGTAACTGTTGCGGTTCGTTGACCTGCCAGTTTTTTTGTGGTTCCAG
>JALSKR010000099.1 GCA_026988735.1 Sulfurimonas sp. | reverse complement strand
TAGCATAAGCAAGTGGGTCTCTATCATCTGCCGATAAAGAAAGAGTATCCATTGCTATACATATCTGTTCTTTTTGAATTAGAAAATTAAGTGCGGTCACATACTATCCTTTTTGAAACATAACGCCGCAAATCACCGGCGGCAAAAACAGAGCGAGGAACGAGCGGCGCTTTTTGGCGTCCGAGTGAATTTGCCTTGTTAGGTGATTTAATGGTCAGCCTTTTCACCTGTAAAATAAGCACGAATAATATAATCATCTTTTCCTGTTTCTACCGCTTCCGCAACAACTATTTTATTTTTAACTGAAGGATATAACTTTTCTTTTTGCTTAATAATTCGCCTATATTCCCATTCCAACCCTAGCAAATCTTCTTTGCTTGGTGCATATGGTTTTTGAGATTCAATAAACCTTTTTAATTTAGCTTTTTTCTTTTTCTCTGAATAAAGAGAAATATTCCAAGCATGTCTTACCATTTCAAGGTGCGCCTGCATTTCCTCAATGCTGCCAGCCTGCTTCAATAAGTCTCCTCCGACAGCAATCATCATTTCTGATACTTTATGCATACTTTTCCAAATATTTCGAAAGCAATTTTTCTACTTCACCTAACGGCGAGTTAAGCGTCATCCTTTGTTTTAGATTGATGTTGAAATGCTAATTTCATCAATCAATCTTAACAAAGGGCGTTAAGCTTTGCACGGCAAAGTGTACGCTTGAACGATTTGTTCTCATCCCCACCGGGGGTGAGCACAAATTGGGCAAGTAGCTTAACTCGCCGTTCCCACCGCCGGCTGGCGGTGGGAACGATTGAATTCACTTGCCGCAAAAAGCAGAGTGGGGCGACAGCGGAACGCCGCTTTTTGCGGTCAAGTGGAATGATTTGTTATGTTTTATTTTCCTTTGATTTCTGCCATGTGTCCCATCTTGCATTTACCTCGGCCACTGCACTCCATTGCACAAGCCCAAATACACCGGCAACGAACGAACCAACAAATGATCCGTGTGGTGTAATGAACCATGAGACCAATGATAGAGGTAACCCGGTGATAGTAAGCCATAGATGAGAACTGATTCCATACTCTCCGTGGTATGTGAACAGTGCACCATATGCTGCTAATACCAGCCAAAACAGTGACCAAGCGCCATATATCAACATTATTTTTTTTGTAACGGCTGCCATTAATAATTCAGTATTGCTCTATCTGAAACACGCACCTTGCTGTGATTTTTGTAAACATAACGTCTAAATCAGCGCGCAGTTTAAAGAGGCGCGCTTTTTTGCTTCGCAAAAAACGTGACGCTTTAAACTGTTCGCTGGATTTTATTGTTAGCTTTTTTACATATTAGTATCAACACTCATGGTTCTAATCGCGTGTGCTTTTTTTGTTTCTGGGTGAATTAAGTAGACTAGCCAAGCTGTATTCGTATTTGCAAGTTTTATACGATGAAACCATAGTAATGATGCAATGCGGTGCATCCAGTCATCTATACTAATTTTCAAGTCAACTTTTTTTGCCTCAGAATAGGGGTTGGTGGAATGAATAATCTTTGAACAGGCATCATATAAGAAAATAAAATCATCTCGAGTGAGACAATCTTTCTGCACATTTATTAAAACACCATTTTTCTCAGGAGATTCTTGCAAAGGCAAAGGGTAATAATCTTTATTCACTTTCTCAAGCATTTCTAGTATTTGCTTTGCCTTATTGTGTCTTGAATATTTACTGTACGTCTTTTCATACAGCGATATATTTGATGCCATCGAACCAAAGACAATAAGCTCAAGAATCTTCCTGATTTGTAAAAACATAAATTCATCAGCAAATATATAATGTCCAAAACTTTCTTTGGTGACATCCTCGTTTACTATTGATTGAACCGCTTTGATTCTAAGTTTTAGTTCTTCAAGCAAGTCACAATATTTCTGTATTCCTTGAATGGAACGCTGATCATCATCTTCATTCATTTTGAAATTTATTCCTACAAACCTCAATTAAGCTAACGCCCAAATCACTTGACGTAAAAAGGGGCGGAAAATTTGCGATAGCAAATTTTGTGACGCTTTTTACGGTCAAGTGGATTTGATTGTTAGCGTTTTTATCCAAATACTTCACGTAAAATATCTGGACGTTGTTTAGCAATTTGTATAAGTGACATAGCTGCTCGACTTGGTTTACGACGACCTTGCTCCCAGTCTTGTAGAGTTCGAACAGAAATCCCGAGAAGCTCAGCAAACCGAGATTGTGATAAACCAGATTTTTGACGAGCTTCAACAACGGGAAGTAATTGAACTGTCTCAACATGTCCAACTTTACCAGCTTTTATACTACGCACAGCATCTAGTGTTTCTTGCCAAACATCTCGATTAGAATCACGTTCAATAAGCTCTTTTTCATTCATAACCATCAATAAGCTCCTCTTTTAATACTTTGAGAATATGTGCTGGTACATTCTCTTTTTTAGATTTTGCATAAATAGTAAGCAACCAAATTAACCCTTTAGCAGACTCCGTAAAGTAGATAACACGCACTCCACCTCTTTTTCCTTGACCTTTTCTTGCCCATCGAACTTTTCGAATACCACCAGAACCAGGTACAACATCGCCAGCATCAGGATTTTCAGCAAGCCATACAGAAAACTCGCCTCTTTCATCTTCAGACCAATAATCTGGCCACAGCTTTGTAAATAATGGTGATTCAATGAGAGTTATCATGAATTTAATTATACGGCATTGTCGTATTATTGCAAAGATAACTG
>JALSKR010000098.1 GCA_026988735.1 Sulfurimonas sp. | reverse complement strand
TCATTATACACACTGTCACGCTCAACCGGTGTAAACCCACTGTTTTTTATCAAACCTGTAAACTCTTTAACCTCTACTCCGTTGGCACTAGCCGCCCCTGCTGCTGAGTTTATAGACTCTTTTTCTATGGTACCGTCGAGATCATTTGCCCCGAATTCCTGTGCTACCAGTGCCAAGTTTACTGTCGAAGTCACCCAGTAGGCTTTCAAATTCGGCACATTGTCAAGAACCAGCCTTGCAATGGCATAGGTCTTAAGTATTTCATTTGCCGTAATTGGTTTTTCGATATTAAGATAATTATTTTCTGTCTGATAGACAAGCGGTATAAAAGCGTTAAATCCGCCTGTTATGTCTTGCAGTTCACGAATACGCATCATATGGTCTATTCGATTTTCACGAGATTCCACATGCCCAAAAAGCATTGTAACATTAGATTTTTTCCCACGTTCGTGCCATTTTCGATGAATTTCAAACCATTGGTCTGATGTTACTTTGCCTTTACAGATGTAATCACGCACTTTTTCATCAAAAATTTCTGCGCCACCGCCAGGCATAGAATCTACACCGTTTTTTACCATCAAATCAAGCACTTCATCATAGCTAAGCCCATGATGACGCGACAAAAAGTCCACTTCTGCAGCTGTCAATGCCTTTACATGTAAAGCGGGATATTTCTCTTTTATTTTTTTAAAAATACCCAAATACCAGTCAAGTGTCACATTGGGATTATGGGCAGAAACTATATGAACCTCTTTCGCATCATGTGCCACGATGTTGTCGACTATCTTCATAATCTCTTCATGGTTCATTGTATACTGGTTGGGATTTTTTCGCGTTGCAGAGTAGGCACAAAATTTACACACATCTGCACATACATTTGTCGGGTTTATATGACGGTTTATGTTAAAGTATGTCTTTTTCCCGTGTAACTCCTGACGCTTTGCATCGGCAAGTTCACCGAGTTCAAAAAGATCTTTTTCATAAAGTTTTATTGCATCTTCAAAATTTATTCTGTTATTCATTCTTTTACCTAATTTTTTTAGCGTTCTCAGCCCAGACTGAAGTCTGCGTTCCGAACAGTAGTTGCCATTTTCTCGAAACTTCTTTAGAGTCCCGGGGCTTTCCACATTGAAGTCGTGATATTATCATCAACTAGCTTTAATTGGACTTCATATGCTTGTTGCCATCGCTCTTTTAGATTTTCATAAACTTCTCTGTTCTTCTCATTTGGCACAAATATTTTATCCCAAACGACTAAGTTTTTTGCCGCTTCTTGCAGGTTCTCATACACACCTGCACCGACACCTGCTGCCATTGCCGCACCAAGTGCCGTGGCCTCCGTTACCTTTGGAATTTTCACTACACAGCCAGTGACATCTGCTAAAATCTGTGACCACAGTTTTCCTTTGCTTGCTCCGCCTGCAAAAACGATCTCTTGTATATTTATACCACTGAATCTCGCTATATTTTCCAAATTAATGCTTGAAACAATAGCTGCATTTTCTTCCAAACTCCGAAACATCGAAATATGATTGTATTTCTGTGCATCGAGTCCTAGATTTAAAAAACTCGGTGCTGCATGGTACCATTTCCCATACTTCATACTGTCTGAAAATATTGGTAAAATATCATAAGAACCTGCAGGAACTTTTTGTGCCTTTTCTTCTAAGACCTCATATACATCTTTGTTTAACAAAGCAGCCTCTTCTTTTTCTCTCTGACAAAAAGCGTCACGAAACCATCGCATAACAAGCCCTGAGAAAAATGTAATGCCCTCCGCCTGCGAAAGCCCTTCTATAACATGAGGATTGACCCGTATGCTCATATCTTTTGGAGGTTGTATACTGCTTGGAATATTGACCACCTGTTGCCAAAAACTTCCGCCAAGAACTGCCACATCACCCTCATTTACAACACCTAGTCCGGCAGAGCCAAGCTGTACGTCACCTCCACCCATAACAACTTTCGTCAACGGACTTAAGCCTGTTTCTTCTGTGGATTTTTCGCTTACATTGCCAAGAAGTGTTCCCGTCTCCAACACAGGAGGAAATATTTCCTCTTTTATGCCGACTTTTCCTGCCATCTCTTTTTCCCAACTACGCGTTGCAAGCGAAAAAATCCCCGTAGTCCCGCCATTACTCGGATCAACGGCTATCACTCCGCTCAGCCGTGCCAGAATCCAATCGCCTATCATAGAAATATTTGCCACTTTTTCATAGAGTTCTGGTCTGTTGTTTTTGAGCCATAGTAAACGGGGCAAAGCACCAAGTGCAAAGGTCTGTCCGCTTTTTTTGTAAAATTCTTCTTCAATATCCGAAAAATTTTCTTTCAAATATTTGACTTCTTTTGAAGCACGGGCATCGACATTCGCAACACCCCAGAGTTCCTTGCCGTTTTTGTCATACAGAACAATTCCCTCACGCATACTCGTCGCACTGAGTGCTAAAATATCTTGCGCATTGATGGCAGATTTTTCAATAACTTTTTGAATACAGTTACATGTAAGCAGCCAGTTTTTTTCAAAATCAAAGCTCATAGAGTCTGCCACACCCTCTTCTTCGAGATGAGTCCACTCTTCTTGATGCGCAGCAATCTGTTGTCCCTTTGTGTCAAAAAGCACAGCACGGATGCTCCCTGTTCCTGCATCTATTGCTAAAAGATATGCCATGTTCTTCCTTTTTTTCATTTGTAGTCCACTCTCAGCTCACCCTACAGAAAAAAATTTAGTTTTTTTCTAAGTCATGCTTTAGCATAGAAAGGATGGGTTC
>JALSKR010000097.1 GCA_026988735.1 Sulfurimonas sp. | reverse complement strand
TCAAAATCCCACTCTTTGAGATGTTCTATAATCGCCTTGTCAATAGCTTCAATATGTTCCATGACCCCTTCATACAGACCAAGAGCAAAATCTTTTTGTTTGTTTCTGATTTTTTTCTCTTCTAAAATTTCATTAGAGTGTTCTGATGTGTTTCCGTTTCCCAAATCATATGCATATAAAAGGCTTACAACCGCCATACGTGCCTGTTGTCTTGTTGCCATTACAGTGCCTCATATAAATCTAACAGTTCAATGACAACAGTCATTGCTTCAAAACCTTTGTTTCCGGCTTTTGTTCCGGCTCTCTCTATTGCCTGCTCGATTGTATCTGTTGTCAAAAGTCCAAAACTTACCGGCTTTTGATGTTTGAGACTCATAGTAGCTATGCCTTTTGTCGCTTCTGCAGAAACATAGTCAAAATGCGGTGTCGAACCGCGAATCACTGCACCCAAAGCACAAATAGCATCATATTTTCCGCTTGAAAGCAACTGATCAACTATCATCGGCAACTCAAATGCTCCCGGTACCAAAACATGTGTCAGATCTTCATCATTTCCGCCATGACGAGCAAAGGCATCTTTTGCACCTTCTACAAGTCTGTCAACTATAAAGTGATTCCATCTTGTGCTTACAATGGCAATTTTTTTGCCGTTTACTACTTTTAATTTACCTTCAATTAACTGCATTCTTTTTCCTTGAAATTTATTTTACTGCTTCTATTTTTTTAATTTTTTCTATCAGTTTTTCCAATTCGTCTAATTTTAGCATATTTGGACCGTCACTCAAAGCACAACTCGGATCAAAATGTGTTTCAAAGAAAAACCCGTCCACACCAACTGCTGCTGCCGCTTTTGCGAGATATGGCACCATAGAGCTGTCTCCGCCTGTCTTTCCACCGAGTGCGCCCGGCATCTGCACGGAGTGCGTCGCATCAAAAATAACAGGTGCGTACTCTTTCATAATGACCAATGAACGCATATCTACAATGATATTGCCATAACCAAAAGAGCTGCCTCTCTCTGTCAAATAGACACCGTGTTTTTTTGCATTCTCATAACTCACTTCATCGCATCCGCGTGTTTTTAACACTTTCATCACAGAGTATTTCATATCGGGCGGATTGATAAACTGCCCTTTTTTGATGTTTACTTCTCTGTCTGTTTTTGCACACTCAACAAGCAAATCTGTCTGACGACATAAAAATGCCGGAATTTGCAACATATCTACCACTTTTGCCACAGGCTCTACCTGAATTGTTTCATGCACATCTGTCACAACTTTATAGCCAAAATCATCTTTTACTTTTTGTAAAATCCGAAGTCCTTCACCCATACCCAAACCACGAAAACTCTCCAAAGATGTTCTGTTGGCTTTGTCAAAACTTGCTTTGAAATAAAAATCAATTGTTGCATCATTATGGTATTTTTCCAATGCTTTTGCTATTGTAAAAATATTTTTTTCACTCTCAATAACGCAGGGTCCTGCTAAAAGTTTCATTTTTCTCACCTAATTTGTATATTTTATTTATTTTATTGTATAATCTCAGTAAGAGTTGAGAGGTTAAACCCTCTCAACCTTAAAGTTAACCTTTAGTTTCCAGACTATGAAGGTTAGCTTAAGTTGGAACTTTTTCATAAGTTCCTCCTCTTACTGATTTTGCCCCAACTTCTGTTGGGAGCATATAATTATACCTTTTTCTTTTTAATCCCTACTTATCACGAGCAACCATAATCCCTGCAAAAACTATCAGTATAATGCCAAAAGTAGTCAAAAGCGAAGGAAAGGCATCTCCTAACAAAAGACCGATAATAATTGAAAAAAGAATATTTGTATAGCTTACAGCACCAACAATTCCCGCTTTTGTTTCTCCGTAGGCCTTTGTCATTAAAAGCTGTGCAATTGTAGCAAACACTCCCATAGCCAGAAGATACAGCCAAGTCATTCCTTGAGGCATTACAAACTTTGCAAACATAAAATCAAGTTCAGGAAAGTTCAGATAAGGAGAAATGAAAAACAGAATGACCGGACCGAGTGTGCCTGTAATCATAAAAGAGAGTACAATGGCACGGGTATCATAGTAGGCTTTTAATTCTCTTACAGAAGTGTATGCAAGTGCTGCACCCACTCCGCTGAAAATCCCGAGCAGATCATACTTTGAAAATCCGATTCCGCTTGGCTGTGTTATAAAAAGTATCCCTAGAAATCCGATAAAAACTGCAATCCATCCTTTGTAAGAAAGTTTTTCACTTAAAAAAAGCCAGGCAAAAAGTGCCGTAAAAATCGGAGAGGTTTTTGAGTAAGTCATGGCATCCCCAAGAGGAATATTCGCGATATTGTAAAAAAATGCAAGCAGTGCGACAAAGCCCATAAAACCACGGAAAAAAAGAAGCAAAGGCTTTCCTCCTTTGTGTTGCATAGGCTTTTTTAAAACTGCTATACCCACCAGTATCACTCCGGCAATATTTCTAAAAAAGACGACTTCAAGTGAACTCATATTCTGACTTGCAAGTTTGGCAAAAGCGCCCATTATGGCAAATGCCAGGCTTGCAATAAGCATATACTGCACACCTTTGTTTAAATTTCTGATTCTGTTCATAAATGAAATTATAGCCATTTACTTCAGCATTGTATAATCTCAGAAAAAATTAGGAAAAAATATGGGTAATTTATTTTTATTTCTGCTTTTAGGAGCAGTCTTTTATTATATATTTAAAAGTTACGGCAGATACACTGCCGAGTATTCACAAGAGGCATTTAAAAACTTTTCTGTTTCACATGAATCTCTAAAGAACAGTGA
>JALSKR010000096.1 GCA_026988735.1 Sulfurimonas sp. | reverse complement strand
TTTGAAGAGAGATACATGAGGTTTTCATATCCCTTTTTATTTTTGGCATACAAACAGATATGAAAACGCTGTTTTGTACTTTTATCTCCGAGAGTTTCGCCGTTATGTATGTAGCCCTCCATACCGATAATAGGCTTCAGTCCGGCACTTTTCATCTGTTTGTAAAAATCAATAGCACCAAACATATTGCCATGATCTGTCATAGCAACACTTGTCATACCAAGTTCTTTCACTCTCGAAACAAGATTCGAGAGTTTGTTTGCACCATCAAGCAGTGAATATTCTGTATGTAAATGAAGATGTGTAAATGAAGGTTGTTTGCTCAAAGTTATTCCCTAAAAAAGATATAAATAATTGTCTTGGATTACAGGGCACTTCTAAAAACCCTGATATATCTCAACATTATAGCAAAGGTACTAATGCAAGGCAAAACTACGCAGGAGCTACTAGTAGCTTTAAGTGGTTTTAACGAAGCAGTAGTGCTTTTGCTATAATGCCCTACGGGAGCAAAAAAAGAGAAGCAATCTTGCACAAAATTTTCTATCACCGTAGCTACGGCTATGCTTTAAGAAAAGTTTTGCACAATCTCACTCCTCTTTTTGGCTTTGAGGTATATCAGGGTTTTTAGAGGTGCCCCATAGTTAAAGTGACTTAATGTGAGGTAAGTAGATGAGAAAAAGCTTCTTATTGAAGAAGTTTTTTCCACGCTTTTGTAACTTTTTTCACAAGCTTGTCTGTAATGCCTTTTACTTCACTGAGCAGGCTTGGATTTTGATGTAATACACCAATCACCTCTTCCACATCACCAAAATGTTCTACTATTTTCTTAACTTTCTTTTTCCCTATACCTTTTACAGATGTCAAAAAATCACTCAACTCTTCTTGTGTGATTTTAACCTCATCATTAAAAGATTCGCTCGATTCATCTTTTGTAGGTTCTGGAACTTCTACCTTCGAATCTTTTTTCAAAGAGCGCAGAGGTTTAAGTGAGAGTTTGTCTTGATAATTCCACTTCTCACTCGGCCACTCTTCACTGTATCTTGGTTTTACTGCATCTATTTTATATCTCTTGTCCAGTTCATGCAGGTAGACTTCTTTTTTGCCATACATTTTTTTCTTCTTTCCAAAATAGGCACCGTCATAACTTTGATGAAATTCACCAAAGGTAATATGTCGCATTGTTCTGAGTAAATCAGGAGAGATTTTACCCAACTCTTCCCAGTTAAACATCGGAATATGCGGTTTTCTGAACCTGCCTTCACTCAAAAGCCACATCAGGTATTCTCCAATCCAGTCACGTATATAAGGAAAGGCTGCAAAAGCAGTTGCACACTCTAAAATACGGACTTTTCCGTCTTTTCCGTAAGCTACATCGCATGCCCAGTACTCAGCTTTTGCTGCTTTGGAAACTTTGACAGCCAGATCAAGTACAGATTTTGGCACATCGTTGTAGTCCATACTGCCGCCTTGTGAAGTATTTGTCAGCCATTCTCCCTCAGGCGCACGACGCCAAAAAGCACAAACAGGTTTATGTCCTATGAGCATAACACGAATGTCTGCCTCCATCGGAACGAAATCCTGCACATACACAGGGTGGTATCTTTTTTCTGCCAAGAGTGCTTTTGCCTCTTCATAGCTGTCTACTTTATGCACAAAATAGCCGCCGTAGTTTGAAGGCCCGTAGGATTTTTTAATGATTTTGGGATATTTTGCTTTTTGTAATGCTTCATCCGCTTTTTTATGATTATAGTAAATATATGTTTTTGGAATCGGCAAATCATATTTCCATGCAAAGCGTGTCACATTCTCTTTTGATTTGTTAGAAAACTGTGTATCCAAAGAAGGAATAAAGCGCACATGAGGCAAGGCTCGAGCAATTTCACGAAATGTCTCATATGCAGTAGCAGGAATATTGCCGATAAGTACATCAATTTTTTTGTCTTTGACCTCTTGAATAAATCTCTCTTTATCATTTTTCCAGTGATATGTCACTGTCTCTATTTTGTTTGGCCACCCTTTAAAATTTGAGTGGTCAAAAAATCTCAGGACATAGTCCATATACAAAAGGCCTAACTTCGGTAACTCTTTATTGCTTAATCCCATGCTGCTTATTCCTTAATCAGTGAAGTTAAATTATTTAACTTTTTCTAAATACTCGCCGTCAACTGTATTGACTTTAACAGTATCACCCTCTAGCACATGATACGGTACCTGAACAACAGCACCGCTCTCCAATGTTGCAGGTTTTTTACTTCCGCTTGATGTATCGCCTTTAAAGTTTGGCGGTGTTTCAGTTATGACAAACTCCATCACTTCCGGAGCCTGAACAGAGATTGCCTTGCCTTTGTAAAATACAATATCAACATTGATACCGTCTTTAAACCACTTTGACGCATCATCACACTGCTCATATGTCAAACCAAGCTGATCATATGTTTCATTATCCATAAACTGATACATCTCACCGTCATCATACAGATACTGCATTGTTTTGTATTCAATCACAGGCACTTCAAACTTATCACCCGCATGCACAGTTTTTTCAACCACTTTTCCGTTTAAAAAACTTTTCATTTTCATACGGACAAATGCAGCACCTTTTCCCGGTTTTACATGTTGAAACTCCACTACTTTATAGGGAACTTCGCCTACTATTAAACGAACATTTTTTTTGATATCACTCATACCGACTGTTGCCATTCACTCACCTTTAAAATATTTTGGACAATTCTATAATAAAAGGGCTTAGAAGTCTCTAATATAAAATAAAATTCTTCTTTACTGCATTGTATTCTCATTT